>QNXQ01000149.1 GCA_003978875.1 Aquifex sp.
TTCCTCGGAAATTTCCTTTCCTGAGTTCTAAGAATCCCGTTAATCCCGTTATTTCGTTATAAGAAAGTCCTACAGAGAATTGTCCTGTAAATCTTTCCCTTATTTTTACCAAGAGGTCCCATTTTGCTCCTCCCTTGGGAATAGGATTTATTTGAACATCTTGATAATACCCTAGATTCATTATCCTTATTCGTGAGCGGTTTAACCCTTTTCTTACGGCAAGTTCATTTTCTTGGACTCTCATCTCACGTCTTATAACGTAATCTCTGGTCTCGTAATTACCTTTTACTTCTATCCTGTTTACATAAACCGGTTTTCCTTCGTGGATTATAAGGGTGATTAGCACTTTATGCTTTTCGGGAACAACCTTTATTTTTTCCTCAATTCTGACGTGTAAAAACCCTATATCCGCGTACTTTTCTACAATATTTCTTTTTATCTTTTCTATTACCTCTCTTCTGAAGTATCCACCTTTCCTTTCATTCTTCTTCAGAATATTTTCTACGAGCTCACTATAGGCAAATAATTTGTTTCCCTGAATCTCCAATTTCCCAATCTTATACCTTGGACCTTCTTTTACTTTTATTATTATCTTCCTTGCAGCTCCCTTTTTCTCTACACGGTACGAAACCTGTGCTTGAAGAAAGCCTTCGCTTTTATAGAATTCCTTTATCTTTTCTACATCCTCTTCAAGTAGGTCTTTACTAAAAGCGGGATGCAGTCTAAAAAGAAAAATATTTGGTTCTTTTAGTTCCATTAGACCTTTTAATTTCCTATCACTAAAGTGCTTATTTCCCTCTATTTCTATATCTTTCACGTAAATCTTTTTACCTTCACGGATTGTGAATATAAGTTTGGAAGCTCCTTTTTTTGGAACGATTTTATAACTGACTTTAGTCCCGATAAAACCTTCGCGTTTATACACCTCCTCTATTCTCTTTTTAAGGCTTTCTATTTCTTGGACTGTCAAGATTCTGCCGAGCTTCAATTGCTTGAGTATAGCAAGCCGTTCTTCAACTGCAGGACTTGAAGTGTACCCTTCTATGGTTTCTTCTATATCGACTTCTCCGAGTTCTGTTTCTATTCCGAGATATTCCTTTAGTTCATCATCACTGAGTTCATCATTTCCTTCAAATTCTATCTTGTATATTACCGGGAGATCTTCAACCCGAAACACTATCTCGGGCTTTCCGTTACTGTTTGTATCCTCTATATATACCTCAATCTTTTTAAACAAACCCGTCCTGTAAAGTCTCTTAATATCCTCCCTTATTTTCTCAAGGGAAAAATCCGAACCTTCTTTTGTCTTTAAAAAACCCTTTATGAGTTCATCGGTAATATATTTATTTCCCTTAACAATAACTTTTTCTATTTCTTGGGAAAAAACAATAGTTGTTAAAGCTAAAAAACTTAAAAATCCCTTTTTCACAAAAGAAGTATTATAAAGGAAAGGGAAAAGCGGAAAATTATTTTTCCAGGAGGGCTTCAAGCTTTTCTTTCTTCTTTGAAGGTCTCAGATATGGTTTGTCGCTTCTTACCCTTATTTCCACCTCCTCTATATCCTTGAATGTACCTTTGATAATTTCTTCCGCAAGTAGGTCCTCAACATGTCTTTGAAGAGCTCTCTTGAGGCTTCTTGCTCCGTATTCAGGCTTGTACTCTTTGTCTATAATCCAGTTAACGAAGGACTTGTGCAGTTTTACCCTTATTCCCCAATCCTTTAGCTTTTCGTTAATTTCTTTAAGTTGAAGGTCAAGTATCTTTTCAATATCTTTCTTCTCAAGAGGTCTGAATACTATAATCTCATCCAGTCTGTTCAAGAATTCAGGGCTAAAGGTTCTTTTTACTTGATCAAGAACGTTTTTCCTCATTTCTTCAAAATTAAGGAGTCCTTGTCTCTTTTCGAATCCCATGCTTCCGCCTGTAATTAATCTCGCTCCGAGATTAGAAGTCATTATGATGATGGTATTGGAAAAGTCTACCGTTCTGCCGAGTCCGTCGGTAAGTCTTCCGTCATCAAAGATTTGCAGGAATATGTTGAATACGTCAGGGTGTGCTTTTTCTATTTCATCAAACAGAAGAACACTGTAAGGTCTTCTTCTTACGGCTTCCGTAAGTTGTCCGCCTTCCTCGTATCCCACGTATCCGGGAGGTGCTCCGATAAGTCTGGATACTGTATGCTTTTCCATGTACTCCGACATATCGAACCTTATTAATGCTTCCTCCGTTCCGAATAGATATTCGGCTAAGGCCTTGGCAGTTTCGGTTTTTCCGACTCCTGTGGGTCCCAAGAACATGAATACTCCTATGGGTCTGTTCTTCCCTTTAAGTCCTACTCTGGACCTTCTTATGGCTTTCGCTATAGCCTTTATAGCTTCATCTTGACCAACAACTCTCTTCTTAAGTTCTTCTTCAATATGGAGTAGTTTTTCTGCATCACTTTCGTGAATTCTCTTAACCGGTATTCCTGTCCATCTTGCTACGACCTCGGCAACATCTTCCTCTGTTACTTTAGGTCTATTCTTTTCAAGTTCTTCTTTCCACTTAGCTTTCATGGTTTCAAACTTTGCTCTTAGTCTTAACTCTTCATCTCTAATCCTTGCAGCCTTTTCATAATCCTGCTCTTTTACGGCTTTTTCCTTTTCTCTTTCATATTCTTTGATTTTCTCCTCTATCTCTTTGAGTTCAGGTGGGAGTTGTGTAGCTTTCAATTTAACAAGCGCTCCTGCTTCATCCATGACGTCTATGGCTTTATCCGGGAGATTCCTATCGGTAATGTACTTCACGGAAAGGTCTACAGCTTTTTCTATAGCTTCAGGAGTGTATTCAACCTTATGGAATTCTTCAAACTTAGGTTTAAGACCGTAAAGTATCTGTATGGTATCCTCCGGAGAGGGCTGTTCTACGTAAACGGGCTGGAATCTTCTTTCCAGTGCACCGTCCTTCTCTATGTATTTTCTATATTCATCTACAGTAGTAGCACCTATTACCTGGATTTCACCCCTTGCGAGTGCAGGTTTTAGCATATTAGATGCGTCTATCGAACCTTCCGCAGAACCCGCTCCAACTAGTGTGTGAAGCTCGTCTATGAAGAGGATTACGTTGTTTGCCTTTTCGAGTTCTTTGAGTATATTCTTTAACCTTTCCTCAAATTGTCCTCTATACTTAGTCCCAGCAACTAAAGCCGCCAAATCTAACGCTACTACTCTTTTATTTATCAACGGTTCGGGAACTTCTTTATTTGCTATTCTCTGAGCAAGGCCTTCAACTATTGCGGTTTTACCAACTCCCGGGTCTCCGAGGAGAACAGGATTGTTTTTTCTCCTTCTTACAAGTATCTGTATAACTCTTTCTATTTCCTTTTCTCTTCCTATCACCGGGTCAAGTTTTCCTTCCCGTGCCATTTGTGTAAGGTCTCTTGAAAATCTATCCAGATTAGGTGTTGATACATACCTTTGGCTTTCCTGAGGTGGAAGTTCTCCCAGGAGTTGAAGGACTTCTCTTCTAACGGAATACTCATCTAAACCGAAGCTTCTTAAAATCCTTCCTCCGAGTCCTGTCTTTTCTCTTACAACTCCAATAAGCAGGTGTTCAGGACCTACAAACTGGTGGTGTAGTATTCTTGCTTCTTCAACTGCAAATTCAATAACTCTCTTTGCATCGGGTGCAAAAAGAACTTCCCCGGAATGGTTTCCTTTGGTTATTTGACCCATAATAGCTTTTCTTACTTTTTCTGGAGTAAGACCGAATTTTGCAAGAACCAATGTAGGTATATCTTCTTCTTTTATTAAAGCTAATAATATATGTTCACTTCCGAGGTAACTGTGTCCTAGTTCAAGAGCTTCTTCTCTTGCTTTTAAGATAACCTGCCTAGCTCTTTCCGTAAACTTCTCAAACATGTTCCTTACCTCACTGTTTTTATTAAAATAAAAAAATCCATACCTTTTTCAAGGCTATGATATAGGTATTGTTATATATTTTGATAATGTTATCCTTAAATTTAAGATGAGTATAGAAGTTCAAGAAGTATAATCTCCTTCAAAGTGTTAAAAATCTTCTCCCTATTCTCTTTAGCGTAGGGTGGCATATCATCTTCTGGCTCTCTGTTTTCATCTATAATTATCCCTCTCCCTATTGGAGTGTTTTCCTCCAGATAAGATAGTTCCTTTATCTTTACTCCATCCGCATATATTTTTACAACGGTAAGAACCGCTTCGGGAAAGGAAAATTTCACTTCTTCGATAACCTTATCTATAAAACTGTTTATGTCCTTACAAACCTTCAGGAAATTTCTCATTTTCTCAAGGGAAATCTCTAACTTTGCTTCCTTTTCGTCTACCTTCAGGTACCTTACCGGTATTCCGTATTCACAGTAAACAAAGCCTCCTGTCAAGAGTATCGGTATTTCACTTATAAGCCTTATGCTTATGTCCTTGAGTCCGATACCCGTCCGAGTGTTCTCGGTCATTTTACAACTACTCCCAATAAGATTTCTTTTAGTAATTTAATCGCATCTTCAAATTTGTCAGGTGCCTTTCCTCCACCTTGAGCCAGGTCTTGTCTTCCTCCTCCTCCTCCCTGAAGAACCCTGCCGACTTCCCTTATAAGCTCGTTAGCTTTAATCTGGGAAGACAATTCTTTGGAAACCGCTATAACAAAGTAAACCTTTCCATCTTTTTTAGATGCTATAAAGGCTACATCTTTCTTAGTCCTTTGTCTTAAGATATCCGAAAGATTCCTTAATTCCTCCGGCTCTACATTTTCAAAGATTCCGTAGTGCAGTGTAATTTCTCCTATCTTTTCTTCCTTAACCTTTTCCCTTATTTGAAGTTTTAAAAGTTCTTGTCTAAGTCTCTGTATTTCTTTTTCTTTTTCTTTTAACTCGTCTTTGAGTTCCTCGAGTTTACTTAGAACTTCTTCTTCTTTTACTCCCAGTGAACTTGATACTTCCTTTAAAGTTAAGTGTTCGTTAAAGGATGTTCTTACAGCCCACCTTCCCGTTTGAGCAATTATTCTTCTTACTCCCGCTCCTACGGAACTTTCGGATATTATCTTGAAGTAACCTATATCTCCCGTTGCGGATACGTGTGTTCCACCGCACAGTTCTTTAGAAAACTCACCGCACGATATTACTCTTACCCTATCTCCGTATTTTTCCTCAAATATCGCTATAGCTCCCGTCTGCAACGCTTCATTGTAAGCCATTTCTGCAACGCTTACCGGTAGATTTTCCCTAATCTTTTCATTTACAAGTTCTTCTATTCTTCTTAGTTCATCTTCTGTTAACGCAGCAAAGTGGGTGAAGTCAAATCTCAAATACTTGTCGGCAACCAATGAACCCGCCTGTCTTACGTGTTCTCCAAGAATATTTCTTAAAGCGGCATGAAGTAGGTGCGTTGCGGTGTGGTTTCTCATAATATCCCATCTTCTTTCCTTATCAACTTTTGCGTGAACTATATCTTCAACACTTAAAGAGCCTTTTAATACTTTTCCTATGTGAACTATGATTCCTTCAACAGGTCTTTGTGTATCCTCTACTTTAAAAAGTCCCTTATCGGTCTCTATTATACCTGTATCTCCTACTTGTCCACCTCCTTCGGGATAGAAGGGAGTATCTTCAAGAATTAGTTCTCCTTCCTCACCCTCTATTAACTTCCCTACAACTTCTTCACCTTTTACTATCCCTATGAGCTTTGTCTCGTATTCAAAGTATTCGTAACCTACAAAGGAAGAGGTTTTTCCAAGTTCCTTTAAGTGTGAGTAGACGGGTTTTATTTTTTTCGCTTCTACTTTAAAGCTCTTACGAGCCCTTTCTCTTTGTTCTTCTAACTCACATTGAAAACCTGTAAGGTCTATCTTTAGTCCCTTCTCCCTTGCTATTTCATCTATTAGGTCTACGGGAAATCCGTAAGTGTCATAAGCCGTGAAAACTTCTTTACCTGTAAGAATATCTCTGCCTTCATTAAGAGCTTTTTCTATTATTTCTTGGATGTATTCCATTCCAGCCCTTAGAGTTTTTATAAATCTTTCCTCTTCTCCCTTAACTATGCCTTTAACAAATTCCCTTGAAAGTTCGAGTTCAGGGTAGGGAGATTTCATTAAGTCTACAACCAGGTCAACTCCTTTATACAGGAATGGGTTTTCAATTCCCAGTTTATAGCCGAATCTCATAGCACGTCTTAAGATTCTCCTTATTACGTATCCTCTTCCTTCGTTTGAGGGAATTACTCCGTCCGAGATAGCAAAGGTTATAGCCCTTAGGTGGTCTGCTATTACTCTCAGGGCTACATCTGTTTCAAACTTTTCTCCGTATTTCTTTCCGGAAATTTCTTGACCGAACTCTATAAGTGGGAAAATTATATCTATCTCAAAGTTTGAGTTCTTACCCTGAAGGATGGATGCGATTCTCTCAAGTCCCATACCCGTGTCTATATTTGGATGAGGAAGCGGTGTAAGGTTGCCTTTCTCGTCTTTGTTGTATTGCATAAAAACGAGATTCCAGATTTCCAGATACCTTTCATCTCCCTCGTACTCTTCACCTCTGTCCACGTAAATTTCTGAAGAAGGACCGCACGGTCCTACATCTCCCATTTGCCAGAAGTTATCTTCTTCTCCCAATCTCCATATTCTTTCCGAGGGAACCCCTATATGTTCGTTCCAGATTCTGTAAGCTTCCTCATCGTCCTTATAGACCGAAACGTAGAGCCTTTCTTTAGGGAGTTTTAAAACTTCCGTTACGAATTCCCAAGCAAACTCTATAGCTTCCTTCTTAAAGTAGTCTCCGAAGGAGAAATTTCCTAACATCTCAAAGAAGGTATGGTGTCTTGAGGTGTATCCTACCTGTTCAAGGTCGTTGTGTTTTCCGGAAACTCTAAGACATTTCTGACAAGAAGTAGCCCTTTTATAAGGTCTCTTTTCTAAGCCTAAAAAGACATTTTTAAAAGGAACCATTCCTGCGTTTACAAATAGGAGCGTTGGGTCGTTTTCGGGAATTAGAGAAGCAGACTTTACCCTTGCATGTCCTTTCTTTTCAAAAAAGTCCAGAAAGAGTTCCCTTATTTCATGTGTACTTAAACTCATAATTACAAGTTTAAATTATAGTTTTTTCGATGCGGGATTTGATGATTTTGATAGGAAGAAATGGCTCCGGGGGAGGGACTCGAACCCCCAACCAGGTGGTTAACAGCCACCCGCTCTGCCGATTGAGCTACCCCGGATAGCCAATATATGATTATATTACCCTGAATTTTAGAAGTCAATATCCAGTTCTTCTTCTTCCTCTTGAACTTCCAGTATTTCGGAGATTTCATCTTCTTGAGAGGTTTCTTGAGGCACTAACTCTAAGCTTGAGAATTTCGTATACTCCTTTATAAAGGCAAGCTTTACTATATCTGTGGGACCTTGTCTTTGTTTTGCTATAATTACCTCAGCTATTCCTTGTTCCTCAGGACTCGGTTTTTTCTTGTAGTAATCAGGTCTATGAAGGAAGAGGATTAAATCCGCGTCTTGTTCAATTTGTCCTGATTCCCTCAAATCCGCCAACTGTGGTCTTTTATCACTCCTCTTTTCTACTTCACGTGAAAGTTGTGCAAGTGCCATAACCGGTATGTGAAGTTCCTTTGCCAATGCTTTTAAATTTCTTGAAACTTCCGCAACCTCTTCCTGTCTTGAGCTTTTCCTTACCGGTGGTCTTATAAGCTGGAGATAATCTACTGCGAGAAACTCTATTCCCTTTTCCTTTCTGAGCTTTCTCGCTCTTATTCTTAAATCTGTCGTGGAAAGAGATGGAGTATCGTCCAAGTATATTTCATATTTGGCAAGTTCTAAAGCAGAGCCTTCGAGTTTTCTCAGTTCTTCATCGGATATTGAACCACTTCTTATTTTAAAAAGCGGAACTTCCGCAAGCATAGACAAAAGTCTCATTACCAGTTGTTCTTTGCTCATTTCTAGGGAAAATATCGCTATTGGTTTCCCTTCGTCTCTTGCTATGTTGAAGGCTACGGATAGCATAAAGGAAGTTTTTCCCATCCCGGGACGGGCGGCAAGTATTATCAAGTCTCCCGGGTGGAACCCAGTGGTCTTCATGTCCAGTTCCAAAAAACCGCTGGGAAGTCCCGTAACTACCCTATCGGAGCTTTTAAATTTGTGTATTAGTTCTATTACACTTTCAGCAACGTCTTTTATATGGTGGAATTGAGTCGAAGTTGCACTCTCCGCTATGCTGAAAATTTTTTGTTGGGCTTCCTCTATAAGCGTATGAAAATCTTTATTTTCTCTTGCTTTATGAATTAGCTCTATTCCCAGCTCTATTATTGCCCTCTTAGCCGAGTTTTCCTTTACTATTTTGCATACTTCTTCTAGGGTAGCAGGAGAAACAGCCTCGTCGTAAAGTTCTTCTAGCCAATCAAAAGGTATTTGGTTTTCAAAGCCTTTTTTCTTTATATAGTCCCTTAAAATTACGAAATCCCACTTGTTGCCGTATTGAGTCCAAAGCTGAACCAAAATTTTGAACAGGAGCTTATGGTCTTCGTTGCAGAAGTCATCTTCCCTTAGAGTTTCAAGGACAAGCGGGATATTATCCGGTTCTTCAAGCATACTACCCAGTACTGCCCTCTCGGCAGACTCGTCGCAAGGAAGTTTATCGTGAAATTGCATTTTTTTAATTTATTTCCTGACCGCTATAACTTCTATCTCCACTTCTGCACCTAAAGGTAGTTCATTTACACCTACTGTAACTCTTGCAGGTTTAACGGGCACTTCCTTAAAGAACTCCTCGTAAATCTCGTTAAGTTCTTTGAATTTCTTAATATCTTTAAGATAAATTGTAACCTTCACTATATCACTTCTCGAAATTTCCGCCTCTCTTAGAATTGCATCTATATTTTCGAAAATTCTTTCAACTTGGTTTCTAAAACCTTCAACCAAGTTTTGCGTTTGAGGGTCTATTCCTATCTGTCCCGAAAGAAATATAAAACCGTTTACCTCAACGGCTTGAGAGTAGGGACCCACGGGAGCTGGAGCTTTTAAGGTTTTTATCTCTCTCACTTTTTATCCTCCTCTATTTTTTCTTTTACAAAGTCTATAGCTTTATCTATTTCTACATCCCATTTTTCTCCGCTCATTCTGCTCTGTACTTCCACTTTACCTTCCTTTACTTTCTTTCCAACAACTATTCTGTATGGGAAACCTACCAAATCGGCATCTGCAAATTTAAAACCTGCACTTTCTTCTCTATCATCGTATATAACATCTATACCTTTTTCTTCTGCCTCCAGATATATCTTTTCCGCAACTTGTTTCTGCTGTTCATCCTTTGTATTCAGAAGAATTATGTCCAGCTCGAAAGGTGCTACGGGAGTAGGCCACTTTATACCTTTATCGTCGTGGTATTGTTCTACAAGGGCTGAGATTATTCTGGAAATTCCTATTCCGTAACAGCCCATGATTATAGGTTTTTCTTTTCCATCTCTATCGGTAAAGTATGCTTTCATCGGCTCGGAGTATCTCGTTCCCAAGAGGAATATATGTCCGAGTTCTAATCCTTTTTTTACCTTGAGAGGTGAACCGCACTTAGGACACGGGTCGTTTTCTTTAACTTCCGCAACATCGACAAAGTTTCCGTATTGGAAATCCCTTCCCGGATTTACGTTAATGTAGTGCCAATCGGGCTCATTGAGGGCTACAACGAGGTTCTTAACACCGTAAAGGGAGTTATCCCATAAAACCTTTATACCTTCAGGAAGATTAAATATTCCTATAAAGCCCTTTTTAGTTCCGAGAAGTTCCATCACTTCTTCATCGTTTGCTAATCTGAAATTATCCGTTCCTATAATCTTTTCCAGTTTGTTCTCATCTATTTCTCTATCTCCTCTTATTAAAACAAGTATGGGTTCTTTTTCGTTAACTATGTAAAGCACGGCTTTCATAATCTTTGAAGGTGGAACATTTAAAAATTCGGCAAGTTCCTGAATTGTATGAACATTGGGTGTGTGAACTTTTTCCATAGGTTTTTCTTCTTCTTGTTCTTCCTCAGGTTTTTGCAGTGGAACTATTTCTGCATTTGCGGCGTATCCGCAGTTTTCACAGTAAGCTACCTTAGCTTCTCCGTAATCTGTTAAAGCTATAAACTCATGGGACATAGAGCCGCCTATTTGTCCCACATCCGCCTCTGCCATTATCACGTTAAGTCTTAGTTTGTTGAAAATTCTCTGATAAGCGAATTTCATGGTTTCATAGGAAATCATTGCAGACATTTCATCCGTATCAAAGGAGTAAGCATCCTTCATAATGAATTCGCGAGCCCTTATCAATCCGAAACGTGGCCTTTTTTCATCTCTGAATTTAACCTGTATTTGGTAAAGGATTAAAGGAAGCTGTCTATAAGAACGTACAACTTTCCTCACCAAGTCTGTGATTTCTTCCTCGTGAGTAGGTCCCAGACAATATTCTCTTCCGTTTCTATCCTTTAGCTTAAAGAGTTCGTCACCGTAAGTATTCCACCTTTCCGTTTCTTCCCAAAGTTCTTTCGGATTTAAAACGGTAAGTAATAGTTCTTGAGCTCCGCTGCGATCCATTTCTTTTCTTACTATGTTCTCAATTTTCTTGAGAACCTTATAAGCCGGAGGGAGTAGTTCATAAATCCCTGCGGATACCTGTTTTATGAAACCGGCTTTTAGCAGTAATCTATGGGAAGGTGCTTCCGCTTCTTTGGGTTCTTCCTTTTCTGTGAAGAGAAAGTATCTACTCCAACGCATGAAAATATTTTACATGAGGAAATTACTTTTATACCGTAGGGGAGGTTTGGGAGATACCCTGCTTACCTTTCCCATCTTGGAAATCTTCAAAAAAAAGGGATTCTACACTGTAGCTGTGGGCAACACCGATTACTTTGCTATTGCTTATGAAGCCGGTTTTGCAGATAGAATTCTATCGGAAATTGTAGAAGAGGACTTTGATGAAAAAATAATAATATCCCTCGATGGTAATCTGAAACCTTTTCCGAAGGAAAGAAAGTGGATAGTTGATTATTATTTAGAGTCTTTAAAATTACCGAAAGAATTTTCACTTGAACTTCCTATAGAACCTTTTCCTTTATCTCCTCTAAAGGAAAAAGTAGTGATTCATCCTTCAAGCGGTTCTCCCAAGAAAAATCCACCCATTGAGTTTTTCATGAAATTAAAGGATTTCCTGGAAAGTAAAGGAGAAGAATACATATTCCTACTCGGGGAAGCTGAAGAACATCTAAAAGAAACTTTAAAACCTAACTTTTTCAGCTTATCACTTTTGGAAATAGCAAAGCATTTAAAACATGCAAAGCTTTATATAGGTTTAGACAGCGGTATATCGCACTTGTCTTCTTATCTTGGAATTCCGAGCTTAGTTATTTACGGCCCAACCGACCCTTTAGTCTGGAGACCTATAGGAAAAAAGGTTATTCAAGTATCCTTATGTTTCGACTGTTCCCCTTGTTTTCCGAATACTTGTTTAGAAAAAACATGCCTTACAGATGAAAAGCTTTTTGAGAGAGTCATTGGCGCTGTTGAAATGATGTTAACATAATAACAATTATGTTAACGTTATGAAAATATTATCATTACAAAAATACCACCATATTATCTCTGTGAATTACTTCATCCTTCGTAGTTTTGAGGAGTTGTCTTACTTCTTTTGTTTTTTTTCCTTTTATTTTTTCAATATCTTCTGAGGAAAAATTTACCTTTCCCTTGCCTATTATTAATCCTTTTTCATCTACTATGCTTACGATATCTCCTTTTCTGAAGCTGCCCTCGACTCCTTTTACTCCTGCAGGCAGTAAGCTTTTCCCTTCCTTTAAAGCCTTTACCGCTCCGTCGTCAATTACCACAAGACCCTTAGGTTCTTCTAAAGTTGCAATTACCTTTAACGCATTTCTTAACTTTCTCTTGGATGGCTTAAATAATGTTCCTTTTGTTTTCAAATTGCTCAAATTTAGTATACTTTCATCTTTTCCTGTAATAATTACCGGGATGTTAAGAGTTGTAGCAAGTCTTGTTGCTTCTAACTTACTTCTCATTCCTCCCGTGCCGAAACTTGTTCCTGTACCTTTGACATACTTGAAAGCTTCTTCTACGTTTTCAACAAGCGGAATTATCTCATCTGCTTCATTTCTCAATCCTCCGGCACTTGAAAAGATTACCAGTAGATTGGCGTTTACCATAAAAGAAACGTATACAGCAAGAAAGTCATTATCTCCGAAAACGAGTTCACTTACCGCTACAGCGTCGTTTTCATTAATGATAGGTACTATACCGAGTTCAAGGAGTTTATTTATCGTATTTTTAGCGTTAATAAATCTATCTTTGTTTTTCGCTGAAAAAACATCTCTGGTGAGGAGAACCTGTCCGACGTTAAGTCCATAGTTGGAAAAAACTGTATCGTAAAGGTGCATGAGGTACGCCTGTCCTACTGCGGATAGTGCCTGTTTCAGGATAAGGTCTTTCGGTTTTTCTTTTATACCCAACCTTTTAGCTCCCGAAAGAACCGCTCCTGAAGAAACTATAAGAACTTCATGTCCCAATTTTTTTAACTTTTTGACTCCTTCTCCTAGTTTAGATAGGAAATTCAGGTCTATGTCTCCATCCTCGGTTTGCAGAAGATTAGAGCCTATCTTGAAAACAATTCTCATAAAAATATATCTTTATTCTATTACGTATCAATTTTTGACACTTTTTTTACTTCGTGAATATAACAGCAGAGGGATATGAAAACCTTGTACACCTTTTAAAATAAAGTATGTGATAAAAATATACGTAAATACTTTTAAAGGTTTCGAGGAGATAGATAAAGATAAGTTGGAAAGCTTTCTCGGGAAGTATATTATCTGGTTTGACCTGTTTAATCCTTCAGAAGAAGAACTTGAATTTGTGAAGGAAAAGATAAATTTCAGAATGCCTCCGAAGGAAATCCTCGGGGATATTGAGATAAGCTCAAAGTATATTGAAGGAAAGGATTATCTGGAAATAACTATTTCCTTTGTTATTCAACAAAAAGATGAGATACTTGTCGAGCCCGTAGTTTTCTATATAAAAGAAAAATTCTTCGTTACCGTAAGGTATAGAGATATTCCATCGATAATGATTTTCAAGAATAGAGCTAACTTTCAAAAGGAGTTTTATCAATTTCCGGAAAGTCTCTTTGCGGAAATTCTCGGAATAGAGGTAGATCGAATAGGTGATAGATTGGAAGTCCTGGGTAACAAAATAAAAGATATCTGGAGACAGATGTTTACGGAACAATCAGAGGAAATGATAAG
>QNXQ01000180.1 GCA_003978875.1 Aquifex sp.
AAATTTTATTTGTTTGCTTGTTTACCTCTCCGCTTTAGGTGTCGCTTCCTTTATTTCCACTTAATTTCTCACCCAGCGTATATTAGAATTATATTTTATGCTTATGATGGCGAAATTTAGGCATTTATTCTACATAGTGATTTTTACCCTGCTGTTTGCATGCTCTTCGGAAAATAAGAATGAAACCGTAAAGGAAACTTCTAAATCTATAATTCCCAAACAGAAATATGCACTCTTGATAGTTGAAAGCAAAAGCTGTATATACTGTGCTCAGTTAAAAAAAGATTTAAAGACTGAAGAAATTCTGAAGAAAGCTCTGGAAGGAATGGATTTATACACTTTACTTTACGAGAGCTACACTCCGGTTAAAACAAATATAGGTGGAAAACTCGTTGAGCTTCCGGAAAAGGACTTGGCAAGAAAATTAAATGCAACCTCTTTCCCTAATTTAATCTTTTACGATAAGAACGGAAATATTATTCTGCAGATACCCGGATATTTACCGCCGAAGGAGTTTGTATGCGTTATTAACTACGTTAAGAATGAAAAATTTAAGGAAATAAAGTTGCAGGATTATATGAAGAAATGCGTATAGAAGCTATTTTATTCGACCTTGATGGAACTCTTATAGATTCAGCCGAAGATATAGGGCTTGCTCTTAGAAAAACTTTAAAAGAAATAGGCTTAGAAGAGTATTATCCGCGGAATATTCGCAACTACATAGGCGGAGGTGTTAAAGCTCTTCTTGAAAGGACTTTAGGAGATAAGTTTAAGGAAGAGTATGTAGAGCTTTTCCGAAAATTCTATTTGGAAAACCCTGTGGTTTATACCAGACCGTATGAGGGTATTCCCGAAATTCTAAGTGATTTGAAAAATAAAGGCTACAGATTGGCTGTTGTCTCAAATAAACTTGAGGAACTATCACGGGAAATTCTGAAGAGAATTGGTTTGATAGACTACTTTGATTTTATCGCCGGAGGAGATACTTTTCCTGAAAAAAAACCCTCTTCCGTGCCTATACTGAAGACATTGGAGATAATGGGAGTAGAACCGAGTTCTTCTCTTATAGTCGGTGATACCGAAGCGGATATAGTTGCAGGCAAAGAAGCAGGAATAAAAACCGCCCTTGCAAAGTGGGGTTATGTAAAACTGAATTCTGTAAAGCCTGATTTTATATTAAATCTCCCGAGGGATTTAGTGAAAATCTTATAGTTTTTCTGCAGCTCTTAATTTAGCACTTCTGGAAGCTGGATTCTCTTTTAATTCCTCGAGAGACGGAGTTATAGGTTTCTTGGTAAGAATTCTAAGGATACCTTGATTTTCTCTCTCTTTCATAAAGTTTTTAACTATTCTATCTTCCAGAGAGTGAAAACTTATAACGACGAGTCTGCCTTTTGGGGCTAAAAACTCCTGAGTTTTTTCAAGAGCTTCTTTTAAAGACTCCAATTCCTTGTTTACCTCAATCCTTATTGCTTGGAAAGTCCTGGTAGCCGGATGTATTCTACCGTGTTTATAATACTCGGGAACTACCGAGAGGATTATATCTACAAGTTCTCCTGTGGTTTCTATAGGTTTCTTTTTTCTCCTTTGAACTATCGCTTTAGCTATCTTGACGGCGAATTTCTCTTCTCCAAATTCCTTGAGAATTCTAATTAGTTCCTTTTCCGGGTAATTATTCACTACTTTATAAGCGGTAAGAGTTTGCTCGGGATCCATACGCATATCGAGAGGAGCATCTATCTGAAATGAGAACCCTCTTTCTCCTTTTATCTGGAAGGTGGAAACTCCTAAGTCAAATAAAAAACCGTCAACTTCCTCTATTCCTTCTTCTTGAAGAACCAAATCAAGATTCCTGAAATCTGCCTTGTAGATGCTTATCCTACCTTCAAACTCCTTTAAGTTCTCCTTAGCTATTTCTATAGCATCGTCGTCCTTATCTATTCCTATGAGGTATATATCCTTTCGCCTTTTGAGTATTTCCTTGGCATGTCCTCCTCCGCCCAGAGTGCAGTCAACGTAAATTTTTCCCCCATTGGATGTAAGAAGTTCAACACTTTCCTTAAGAAGGACAGGTTTATGAACTACTTTCATAAAGACTTAAAACTATTCGAGGAGTTCAGAAATTTTTCTTTCTACAATTTTCCTCGTTTCCTCTCTTATTATGTCGGCAAGTTTTAGTTCCAATAAATACCTTTCTATTTCTTCACGGATTACCGATTCAACGACATCCTTTATATAATCTCTCGCTTCCAGTCTTATTTCTTCCCTAAGTCCCTGCAGTTCCTTTGAAATGGCTTCTACAACAATCATCTTTACAAATTTTTCGTCTGTAAGCTTTTCGGAAATACTTTCCACAATAGGTTTTATATCTTCCCTCGGAGTAGAAATCAGTTGTTCGGGATCTACTTCCTTTACAGTACTCTCTTTTGTTAAATGCTCATCCTTTTTCTTTTCTTCAGTAGATTCCAGGGCAAGTTCTTCTATCGGAGACAGTGTTTCTTCAAGTAAAGATTTCTCCTCAGATTTTGAAGGTATTTCAGGTATAGTTTCTTTGGGCTGCTGTGTCTCTTTAACTTTACTTACAACCTGCTGGGCAAGTCTGTCTATTTCGTCGCCTATAAGGTCTATGGGTGCATCTCTGTTTATAACAGCCTTGAAAGGGAGGTTTATCCTTTCAACATCTATAGGGAATAATTCATCGAGGAGTATAAGGAAGGCTTTTTCTCTTATTTCTGGTATTTCCGATAGTTCTATTAAATTCTTTTCCGCTATGGAACCCGATATAGCATCGTAGACTATGATATCAACCTCAGCACCTTTTTCTTTTACAGCTTTCATATTTTTAACAACTTGAACTCTGTATTTACCGCTTAAAGCGTTTTCAAGACTATCCGTAAGTTTCTTATCAAAACTTACAATGAGTACTAAAGGATTATTCCCATTTTCCGCTTCTCTGGATATTTGATAAGTTTCCTTTACATAGGATTCATGAACATTTTGGGTTTCCTGAATAAAATCGATAATTTCTTGTTTACTTTCTGAAGTATTTTCTTCGAGGGCTTTATTAACTATTTCCTGAGGTGCAGCATCGCGTGATATGAGAACCTTATTAGGTGGATATATGTTATTCGTATCTATTGGAAATAATTCATCGTAAAGTATTACGTACTTTTGATTTTTAAATTTCTTTTGGTACAGTTGATTTATTTCCTCTTCGGAGATTGCTCCGGAAATAGCGTCAAATATTATCACATCAACATCGGGAGGAGAGAGAGTAAGAGCCTCTTCTGCGTTTTTTGCGGTAAATACGTCATGTTCCGTAAGCAGAGATTCTAAGCTATCTACAAGATTCTTATCGAAGGAAACAATTAAGATTTTCATCAGTTCTCCCTCCTATTTATTTTCTAACCTCTCTATGGTTTCATCAAGTAGGGTTCTCGCTTTGTTTATGCTTTCCTCCTTCAGGATTTTCTCGGTATGCAAAAGAACTTTTATAGCCTTAAGGGATTTTAGTATTTCTTCTTTACTAAATCTATCTGAAAATTGCCTTGCCTGTTTTATAACTCTTACTTCTCTGAATTCACTAATCGTAAGGTAGAAGAAGCTTATGTAAATAATAAATATAAAACTAAGCATACCTCCGAATATTGGATTGGCAGCTAAGAAAATCAGAAAATCGTCAACACTTGCCCTCTTTACGTAGACTTCAACAGATAAATCTCCTATTTTTTTTACCGTTACTTCGAACTTTGAAAAATCTATAGGCTTAATCGCATTGGCACTCATATACATTTCCTTTCCCTTTATAACTTTGAAAACCATGAGTTCGGAGTGAGGAAGGAGTACAACTTTTTTTTCCGGGAGTGCCATAAAGATGGTTGCCATATTTTCGGCTATTTTTCTATCCCTTTCGGTAATAAACGCAGAGTATGATACGTAGAAAGAAGCAATTGTGAAGAAGACTAGGAATAACCATATGCCGAGAAAAATAAGTCTTTTCATCATCCCCCTCCGAGTGTAAGCTTCTTTACAAGGACTGAAGGAGAACCTACGTTTCCGTAAAAGCACAAATCATTTCCGACTTCTTCAACACTGCTGAGCAGTTCCAGAATATTTCCGGCTACGGTAATCCCACGTACGGTTTTCTCTCTTTTCCCTTTTCTGTAAAGAACTCCCGAGCAACCTAGGGAAAAATCTCCCGAGATAGTATCAACCGTGTGAAGCCCCATAACTTCCAGGATTAAGAAAACTTCATCGTAGTAGCTGATAAGTTCTTCCAGAGAAAATTTCCCAGCTTCAAGGTAAAAGTTCGTTATTCCGGAAGAGGGAAGTTCCTTATAACTTCCCCTTACTGAGTTTCCCGTCGGCTTTTCCCCGGATTTTATTGCGGTATACAGACTATGTAGAAATCCCTTAAATACTCCATTTCTATTAAAAACTTTTTTTGGCTAGGAATTCCTTCAGCGTCGTATGGAACTGTCATTAGTCCCTCATTGAGAGTTCCATCATCCAAAAGATTTATTTTGCTACTTGCTATTTTTTGATTAACTTTATCCTTGAGAAGTGTTTTTCCTTTTATATAGTAATCACCCAAAAATATAGGGCTGAAAGCCTCTAAAAGCATTGCAAAGCTTTCTCTGAAGAATACCACCGGTATGCTTTTTGTTTCAAAAGGCAAAGGGTAAAGTAAATTCACGGTTTTGAATACAGCGTCTTTTACCATGTTCTTCCAGTCTAAATTTTTCAATCTTCTTGCACCCCTATATTCCCAAGATATGGCACTATCTCCTTTATCTGTTGCCAGTGTTGCTATCATAGAAGAAAAGGATGTTCCCTTATATTCGAACTCCACACCGTAGGAATTTTTACTCCAAATCTCGAATTCTACTTCTGTTAACGTTGCCTTCCTTACTCCTTTTATTCTGTTGTCCAGTTCCTTTGCGAATTTTTCCATCCTTATGGAGATATCAATTTTTTCTTCAAGAGGTATAGATAAACCTTCCCTGTCGTATATGGATACCGTCTTGGAAGGAAGTAATTCTTTGATAAACTCATTTCCTTCGTCAGCTTCCTGGATTTCACACATTTCCATGGCTTTTTCGACCGTATCTTTTATTTCTTCTTCTCCGAGAAAGGAAGAATAGGCAAAACCCAATTTTTTATCTTTTAAAACTCTTATTCCTACGCCTTGTTCTTCGGAAGAGGATATATTTTCAACGGCTTCGTTAGATACTTCTATCTTTAATTTCTTCCTTCTTTCGAAGAAAATTTCGTACTCAAAACCTGGCTTTATGTATTTCTTCACAAGATTTTCTATATTTTCCATAAGTAGAATTTTAGCCTACTGATAACCTTTCTTCTTCATTTTGGCTTTTCTTTTTCGTAATCTTTCTTCCTGAAGTCTTTCCTTTAAGGTTTTAGGTCTCGGCTTTTTATCACTTTTTCCTTCTGCACCTTGTAGAATTGCCGTTCTGAGCAATTCTCCGTGTTTCTTTTCTTCTTCTCTTTCCACTTCCTCAATTTCTTCGGCTGATTTTATTTGAACATTGTACAGGGTAGAAACGGTATGGATTTTTATTCTATGCATCATATCTTCAAAGAGCTCATAGGCTTCCTTCTTATACTCTATAAGCGGATCCCTTCCTGCGTACCCTCTCAGGTAAATTCCTTCCCTTAATTTATCAAGAGTATGTAAATGTTCTCTCCAGGCGTTGTCGAGAATGTTTAGGAGTATTACCCTTTCCAGTTCCCTCATTGCTTCACTGTTTCCTATCTCTTTTTCTTTCTCTTTGTAGAGTTTTATTAGTTTTTCGTAAAGTTGATTTACAAGCTCTTCTTTATCTCGTACTTGAGGGATTTCTATGTCTTTACCTGTAAGTTCCTTTAAGAACTCTTTTAATGGTTCTAGTTCCCAGAGTTCTGGGTCATCTTCCGGCAGGAGTTCTTGCACTTTCCTTTCAAGGATTTCTTTTATAAACTCTTTTATCGTTTCCTCTAGGTTTTCCCCTTCCAATATCTGTCTTCTGAGTGTATAGACCACGTCTCTTTGCATATTCATTACGCTGTCAAATTCGTAAAGCCTTTTCCTTATTTGAAAGTTCTGAGCTTCTACCCTTTTCTGAGCATTCTCAAGTGCCTTTGAAACCATCCTGCTCTCTATAGGCTCTCCTCTTTCGATTTTGAGCATATCCATTAACTTGCTAACTCTATCCCCTCCGAAAAGCCTGAGCAGGTCGTCTTCCAGAGATACGATAAATCTACTTTCTCCCGGGTCACCCTGTCTTCCCGCTCTACCTCTCAGTTGATTGTCTATTCTCCTGGATTCGTGTCTTTCTGTTCCTATGACGAGCAGTCCGCCGAGTTTCTTCACTTCTTCCTTTTCCTTTTCTGTAATTCTGTAAGCTTCCTGCAGAGCTTCCCTAAACTGTTCTTCCGTAGCCTCTTCGGGATTTATTCCCTTTTCTTTCAACATTTGTTTTGCAAGGTATTCAGGGTTTCCTCCAAGGAGTATATCCGTACCTCTTCCCGCCATATTGGTAGCTATGGTTACCGCTCCGATTCTTCCAGCTTGAGCTATAATTTCCGCTTCCCTTTCGTGGTGTTTTGCGTTTAAAACGTTGTGAGGTATCCCCCTTTTTATAATCTCTTGGATTTTTTTATCTACATCCTCTTTAGAAATACCTAACTTCTCTGCTACAGAATAAACCCTCTTTCTAAAACTTTCCCTGTTTGCGATATTTTTCAAAAGCTTTTTATCTTTAAGCAGAGAAGAAAGTTTTTCATTGTCCTCAATTGATACTGTACCTACAAGGACAGGTCTCCCGAATATGTGATTGAGAAAAACTTCCTCTACAACCCTTTCCCACTTTTCTTCTTTGGTTTTAAAGACAAGGTCGGGTAAATCTCTTCTTATCATCGGTTTATGGGTAGGAATAACAACAACGTCTAAGCCGTAAATTTCTTTAAATTCGAGAGCTTCCGTTTCTGCCGTTCCGGTCATTCCGGCAAGCTTTTTATACAGTTTGAAGTAGTTTTGAAAAGTAATAGAAGCTAACGTTTGGTTCTCCTCTTTTACTTCTACTCCTTCTTTTACCTCAATAGCTTGGTGAAGACCATCGGACCACCTTCTGCCGGGAAGAACTCTGCCTGTGAACTCGTCAACTATAAGCACCTCTCCATCGCGGACTATATAGTGAACGTCTCTTTTGAAGAGATGGTGAGCTCTTATAGCCTGAAGTATTGCATGAAGAAGGTCTATATTCTTTAGGTCGTATAGATTGTCTATCTTTAGCATTTCTTCAATTTTCCTTATACCCTTTTCGGTTAGATTGACGGTTCTGTGTTTTTCATCTACCGTAAAATCTTCATCCTTTTTAAGTTTTCTTACTACTGCATCCGCAACATAATAGATTTGAGTATCTATTTGAGAGGGTCCGGAAATTATCAGAGGAGTTCTGGCTTCATCTATAAGAATTGAGTCGACTTCGTCAACTATTGCGTAATTGTGTCCTTTTACTTGTACTATTTCTTCTTTAGAGAAAGCCAGATTATCTCTCAGATAATCAAATCCGAACTCGTTGTTGGTTCCGTAAGTTATGTGAGCTTCATAAGCCTTTCTTCTATGGTCTACTTCTTTAAGGGTTGTAAAGTACGTCTTCTTAGCGTCTATATTTATTAAATCCGAGGGAACTATTTCTTCAAAGAATCCTTTTGGCCAAACCCTGAGGTCATTTTCTATTGCTTCCTTTACCTTTTCTTGGTCTACCCATTCTACAAGATAGGTTTTTCCGTCGGAATTTATAACTCCTACATCAAGACCGAGGAATTTGTAAATGGGTCCCATCCACTGAGCGTCTCTTCTTGCAAGGTAATCGTTAACTGTTACTATGTGAACTCCTTCATCTGTCATTCCGTTTATTACAGCAGGTGAAGTGGCAACCAGAGTTTTCCCCTCTCCCGTTTTCATCTCTGCGATTTTTCCTTCATGGAGAACTAAACCTCCTATCAGCTGAACGTCGAAATGTCTAAGACCTAAGGTTCTCTTTGCGGCTTCTCTAACAAGTGCAAAACCCTTTATAACTTCTTCGATAATTTCTCCTTTAATTATTTTTTGTTTCAATTCTTCATCGAGTCTAATCTTGTCATGGAGCTCTTGAGCCAGTAATACTAATTCTTTGTTATGTAGAGAGTCAAATTCTTTTTCCAACTCGTTAATTTTTTGTACGAATTTCTTTAATCGCTTTATTTCCCTTTCATTTTTTGTCCCGATGATTTTTTTTACTATCCATCCCAGCATAACTTTTTCGCTCCTAATTCATTAAATTTACATAAAAAAGGATTAAAAGGGAAAAAGTTATAAATAGCCCGCTTCTACACCTATGCAGGCGTTGTAAATTATCCTTATTTGGTCTTTATACTTTTCTATTACTTCCGGATTTTCTGCACCTGGTTGAAACCATATACATTTTGCTCCTACTTCGATAGCTTCCTTTATGACCTCTTCCGCATGGGCAGGATTTCTGTAAACGTTAACTATATCTATAGGTTCGGGAACATCCTTGAGGGAAGATATTACCTTTATTCCGAAAATTTCCTGTCCCGCATATCTCGGGTTTATAAGGTATATTTTGTGCTTGCCCTTTTTTACAACTTTTTCCGTCGTATAGTAAGAAGGTCTTTCAGGTTTAGGAGAAATACCTATTACTGCAACTACCTTAGCGTTTTTCAAAACCTCTAAAGCTTCATCTACATGTTGAACTTCCGCCACGATACAACCTCCTTATAGGAATTTTTAAATTAAATTTTCATTGATTAAGAGTTCCGCTATTTGAACTGCGTTAGTAGCAGCTCCTTTCCTTATGTTATCCGCAACAACCCACATTGCCAGCCCTGGCTCGAATACCCTATCCTTTCTAATCCTCCCTACGAAAACTTCATCTTTACCCTGTACCATTATAGGCAAAGGATACTCATTATTTTGAGGGTTGTCTATTACTATGACTCCCGGAGCATTTCTCAATATGTCTCTTGCCTCATCGGGAGAAATATTTTTCTCTGTTTCTATTGATATGCTCTCTGAGTGTCCGTAGAATACGGGAATTCTTACACAAGTTGCGGAAACTTTAATGTTCTCATCGTGCATAATTTTTCTTGTTTCGAAAAGCATTTTATTTTCCTCTTTTGTATATCCATCTTCGAAAAAGACATCTATATGTGGAAGCGCGTTAAAGGCTATCTGGTGAGGAAATTTTTGAGCTTGTGGTATTTCTTTACCTTCGCACCAAGCTTTGGTTTGGTTTTTCAAATCCTCTATAGCTTTTGCTCCTGCTCCCGAAACTGCTTGATAGGTGGAAACTACAACCCTTTTAATTCCCGCTCTATCGTAAATTGGTTTTAACGCTACAACCATTTGTATTGTCGAACAGTTAGGGTTTGCAATTATTCCTTTTTTCTTAAAATCCTTAACATCTTCGGGATTTACCTCGGGAACTACCAGAGGAACTTCCGGATCCATTCTCCAAGCGGAAGAGTTATCTATTACTACAACTCCATCTTGAGCAAATTTAGGTGCCCATTCTTTACTGGTAGAACCTCCTGCCGAAAAGAGAGCTATATCTATTCCTTTAAAAGAACTCTCCTTGTTCAAAGCTTTAACAGTATATTCCTTCCCTTTAAAGGTGAGTACCTTTCCTTCAGAACGCTCTGAGGCGTAAAGAACTAAATCGTCTACGGGAAAGTTTCTCTCTTCAAGGACTTTTAGAAATGTCCTTCCAACTTCTCCGGTAGCTCCTACTATGGCTACTCTGTATCCCATAGACTTTAATTTTAAGTTTTTTTCTTAATAAGAATTAATACATCATTTGCTTTAACTTCGAAGTCTAAATCGGGCATAAGAATAAGCTCTCCTTTCCGTTTCACACCCAGTAGATTTACCCCCTTTTCGAGACTTTGAATAAGCTCTCCTATAGATTTTTTCTCCTTTACCTCTACTTCTATATAATCCACTTTGTCCATAAAGAAATCTACAATTTTGGGTATATCCTTTTGCTTTAAAAAGTTGGAAATCATATAACCGACAACTTCACCATCAACTATTATGTAATCGACTATTTTTTTCCTCCTTATAGTCTTAGCATTTTCCCTTCCCAGAACTTCTATAATTATGTTAGCTTTAGGATTCAAATCCCTTATTAACATAGCGGAAAGAATCGAGCGAGCATCTATGGAATCTTCGGTAAGATTTAAACTCTTTTCTGCAAGAATTATTACCATATCTGCGTGTTCAATACCTGCATTCTTTAAAACCTCTTCACTTACAAAATCCCCCTTTTTGTAATAAAACTCCTGTCTCGGTTCAAGCTCTTGTTCTGTTACAACAACTATCGGTTTTAACTTTTCTCCCCTGTTTGCGTGATACTTTTTTAATTCTTCTACAATTATTTCTCCCGTTTCATTCCAACCGCATATTACGATATGATTTTTCATCTCCCTAAAGCTTAACATACCCGACTTTAACATATTTACATACTGAAAGAAACTTGTACTCACGGTAGCGGTTATAAGGGAAAAGAGAAACAGCCCAAGAATTCCGAGAACCATAGCGAGAAATTTTCCAAGTTCCGTGATAGGTGTTATATCCCCGTACCCTACTGTAGTTGCAGTTATTATTACGTAATATATGGCGTCAAAAAGGGTTTTTATATTAGGATTTCCGCTGCTGTGTTCAACGGAAAATGCGATTAATAAAATTGAAAATAAAAATACGAAGAACAGGGCAAATACAAATACAAGTTCATAACCGAATTCTCTAAATATATTCTTTAAAAACCCAAAAAAGAATCTATATCTGTAGGTAAGCCTGAAAACTCTTGCAATTAAAACAATCAAACGAATCGTTCTAAAGACTTGAAATAAAGGGATTAAAGCTATTATATCTACAAGTGTCAAAGGATTTATTAAATACTTTTTCTTATTTTCCGCTAAGATAAACCTGCCTACTAATTCAAAGGCTATTATCCCGCTTACAGCAAACTCTATATTTACTACTATCGCGTGTATCTTAGAATGAAATCCGTAAAATTTATCATATAAAGTCAAAATTATCGAAATTAAAAGCATAGAAAAAGAGAAAGTATTGTATATGTAAAAATAAAAAGAACGGTCATTTTCCAATAAGTTGTATAACGCTTTTTTCATTTCTCCGTTAAAATTCTATACTAATAAATGGGGAAAATATATATATTTGCAGTTTTGCAAATACGAATATATTGAATTTAATATGTTATGTAAAATTAAAAATCGATAGAAAAGCTATGAAAAACTTGACAAAAAATTGTATAGAGTTCTATAATTAATTTCAGTTTTTAAAAGTTTAAAAGGGAGGTGTTGATTATGAAAAAGGGATTGCTCGTCGCAGGGGCAGTATTCAGTTTAGGGATTCTCGCTGAATCAGCAAAAGCGGTAACTGTAAGAGTTAATGAAGAACAGGTTCTTAAGTTTGGATTTAGAGGAATTATTGATGCTACATTGAAGGATAAGAGAAGTGATGGTGATACCAGTGATATTGTATTTTCACATAGAGAAGCAAGAATATATGCTAAGTATAGACTAAATAAAATAATTAGCTTTGGTTTTCAAGCTATGTTATGGTCTGCAAAGAATTTAGATGCTCCAGGACCTGAAGATTCTATCGAAGTAATAGATTCATTCATTAATCTAGCATTTGCACCTGAATTTAATGTAATTGCTGGTTCATACAAAGTTCCTTTTGAAAGACATAGCGGATTGCAAAGTGGATGGACAGTACTATTTCCAACAGGACCTGCCTATGGAGTAAAAGGATTCTTTACAAATCCTGTAGCTCATAAGCCCTTTAGAAGTGGATCCAGAAGTGCAGGTCTTACCTTCTGGGGTAATATAGCAGACGGAATGTTTAAATACTATGTAGGTGTATTCGATACAGATGATGAAACTAAAACAGATGGAGAGCCCAAAACTGCATTTTCTATAAGAGTTCAATTTACACCTACCATGATGGGATACAAACCCGAAAAAGGATATGTTCTTAAAAACACCTATGTAGGAAAGAAGGATGTTCTAACAATAGGTATTTCCTATGCAAACCAAGACTTTAGAGGAAACGGTTATGATACTCAGGATTCTTTAGGTATTGATTTAATGTGGGAACAGAAATTTGGAACATTAGTTCCCAATATTCAAATCGGTTATGTTCAACACAATAATTATGGTGGAGACAAGACAGATGATAGAACTGGATGGTTAATACAAGGACAGCTTCTATATGATCAGAAAGTTTTCTTAGGAAAACCTGCGTTGGTTGTAAGATATATGCAAGGAAAATATGATGATACTTATGCTCGAAATGAAGGATATAGAGAAAATAAACCCAATGTTTTAGGAATAGGTGTTAACTACTTCATAAAAGGTTCTGCCAACAGAATATCTCTTGCTATAGATAACATAACTGATACAAACAACAAAGATTATACAGACGTAACCCTCTCTATCTTCTATAACTTCTAAAAAGATTTTCTCCTTGCCCCGCCACTGTGGGCGGGGTTCTAAAAAATCTTTTGATATCATCTCCAGACTCCTTTAATTTCATATCCACAATTTTTGCATTTTCCTTCTTTGAGGTTTATCTCAGTTAAAAGATATCCTTTCCTTCCTATAACTACATTTCCACACTTTGGACAGTAAGTGCTTTCATAGTTGTTCCCAGGAACATTTCCGATAAAAACGTATTCCAAACCAGTTTCCCTTCCTATCCTGTAAGCTTTTATTAAATCCTCTATCGGTGTAGGTGGTAAATCTATAGCTTTGTAGTATGGGAAAAACCTGGAAAGGTGCCAGGGAACCCACGGTGCCAGTTCCTCAGCTATCCATTCTGCAATTTTTCTTATTTGTTCTTCTGTGAGGTATTTCGGGACGAGGAGTGTAGTAAGTTCAACCCATTTTCCCTTTTGAAATACATACTTTATAGTTTCCAAAACAGGTTGGAGTCTTCCTTTGGAATATTCTCTATAAGCCTTATCGTCGAAAAATTTAAGGTCTATACTGTAAGCATCCATATATTTATCTATTTCCTCTAAGGGTTCAGGATTTATATATCCTGCGGTTACCATTATATTTTTCAATCCTGCCTTTTTTGCTTCT
>QNXQ01000176.1 GCA_003978875.1 Aquifex sp.
AAAGGCAAATAATGACATAAGTGCTCCCGCTTCTATCTTTGATATTTCGTATACATCCCTGAGTAGCATAGCAATGTAAGAGGACATTCCTACGAATCCACCGAAGGTTATTGAGTATACGAACATGAGAACCCAGGTGTCTCTTTCAAGGAATACCTTCTTAAAATCTTTAGGCATAAGGAGAATGGCAAAGGTCGCTCCAAGTATGGGAATTATTAAGGTAGCAGCGCTTCCTTTTACTCCAAACCAACCTTTGTAGAACCCTATTACTGTAAAAACCATAAAAGCAATAGTTGTAAAGAATGCGAGAACTGGATAAAGTTTACTTCCCTCACTCTTGGGTGTGTTGTCTTTAGCCCAAAGAATTACAAAAAGTAAGGCGATAACGAGTAAAACTGCAGATAAAACAAAAGTTTTTTCCCAACCGATGGTTTTAGCTATAGGCGGAAATAGTATACCGTCCAGAACAGCTCCTATATTACCCGCTGCGGCAAGTCCCAATACTAGTCCTTGTATTTCCCTCGGATAATTGCTCCCGGCCATAGGAAGGGCTATAGCAAAACTTGCTCCTGCAACACCCAAAAATACTCCCATCCATAGCAAATCTTCGTAGGAGATTTTAAATCCGCTGAGAAACAGGTATATATGGGGAATCATTGAGAGGAATATACCCATTACGGCTATGTACTTACCGTCTATGTACTGGAACATATGCCCAAAGTTTATCCGAAATATGGCAGCGGCTATTACGGGTATAGCTACCATAAAACCTTTTTGAGCTCCAGATAAACCTAAACTCTCAGCTATAAAAGGACCGAGAGCTCCCAAGAGTAGCCATATACTGAAAGAATGGTCAAAGTAGATAAAGGAGGCAAAAAGAGCTTTCCAGTTACCTTTCTTTATCGCCTCCAGAACTTCTTTCAACTTTCCCATATTTATAGCTCCTGTTTTTTAGTTCTTACTGTCCAAACTTCCGATATATCGCAAACGAATACCTTTCCGTCTCCATAAGCTCCTGTCCTTGCAGACTTCATTATCGTATCTATCACCTTCTTAACGTCTTTATCCTCAACAGCTATAAGAAGAAAGGTTTTTGCAAGTTCATCGTATAGAGCTTCTCCCGCTTGGAGACCGCCTTCTTTACCTCTCCCTACAACATCCCACATAGTTAGGGCTTTGAAACCTTCTTTATCGAGAGCTTTTACAACTTCCGGAGCCTTTTCGGGTCTTATTACGGCTTTTATCATCTTCACGTTGCTAACCTCCTCATTTTTTAAAACGAAAATTTTCCCATCTCCGAAATTGCCCGTATGGGCACTATCCATTATCAGCTCAACTATGCTCTTATAGTTATCCGGCTCAGAAAAAATAAGGAATGCGGTTTTTGGTAAAAAGGGAATGAGAATTTTTTCTCTTATAAAACCCTTGTATCTGAAGCCTCCTTCTTTTCCTCTGCCTTTTACAGTCCAAGCAATGTAGGGTATACCTTCGGAAGCGAGAGATTTTTTAACTTCGTAAGATTTTTCCTTTCTCAAAATAGCGAATATTTCTACCATTTCAAAAAATCAAAATGCAAAAAATGTGCCACAAATTATTGAACAAATCTGGAAAGTATAGCGACAATTTTGTATTTTATTTGTCAATTTGTTTACAATTTTGTAAATACATATAAGCCCTCTTGGTTTCCAAGGTCTCTCGGGAAATTTCCAAGGCTTCTCGGAAGTTTTTGACTTTGCCGTACGCAAAAAGTAAAATCGCGCCGGTATATATTGCCCAATCCTTAAAAAATCCCTTTTCTTCTCCTTTCAGAACCTTTATGTTTAATTCGGCTTGAGCCCTTGGAGAGAGGTTCACCTCCGGAATTTTTCCTATTTTGCAATCCACTTTTAAAGGTCCTTCCCGTGTAAGTATTTCAGTTTCACGGTCGGTGTATGGCTCTATGCCTCCCTCTAATCCTCTTACAATTGTCCACCTTTCAAAGCCTAAGAGTCTTAAAAGTTCTGCTGTTCTTTCTAAGTAGGGTTTGTGGAATACAGAGGTAATTATTCTTTTGGAATTAAACGGGTTAAGGAGTTTTTCAAGGACATTCAAGAAAGTTCTAAAGGCAAGCTCTCTCCGCAAGGGTAGAAGAGCATACAAGTCAGGGATAAAGTCTCTCTGAAGTATGTAAGACACTCCGCATTTTTCCAAGTATTTAAAAGCTGTATTTTTACTTATTTTTATTCCCATTTCTTTAAAAATCCTGTGGAGGGTAATTCCTTCTTTGACAGGAATACCATCTTCTCCGTGAAAAGTTATTTTGACTCCATTAGCAAGAGCTATAAATATAGCCGAAGGCAGTATATAAGGACTTCTTACCTTTCCGTCGTAATTAATAGCTACATCAAGGGAATCTACACTATTGGAATTCTTTATTAACATTTTTTCCTGCAGAGCTTCATAAAAGCCGAATAACTCTTCTGCGGTTTCACCTTTAATTCTCATAGCGGTAAAAAAAGCAGAACTTTTTATTTCCGAGACTTCTTTTTCCAAAATAGCCTTTAAAAATATGTAAGCTTCTTCTCGTGATAAGTCTTTTAAGTTTTCCTTTGTTTTAGTAAGTTTTTTAAAAATACCTGCCTTATCCATAAGATTTTAATTTTTAATCCCTGTTCTCTTTTTTGTATGGCACACTTCTTGCAAAGAAATTATCGGAGGCTGCGACGATGAAAATTGCTATAATCGGAAACGGAATTGCGGGAACAGCTTTAACGGAGGAGATATTAAACTTAGTGGGGGATAAGGTAAAGCTATACGTTTTCGGAGCGGAAAGGTATCCGGGGTACAACAGAATTCTAATCACGGAAGTTTTATCCGGTAAAAAACTTCTTAATGAGATTTATATAAAAAAGTGGCAATGGTATGAGGAGAAAGGGGTAAAACTCTTTGTAGGTAAGAAAATAGAGAGAATTTTGCCCAAAAAAAGGCTTTTAATGACACAGGATGAAGAATTTTTTGAATACGATAAAGTGATAATAGCTACCGGTAGCAAACCATTTATTCCACCGATAAAAGGTGTTGAAAAGAAAGGTGTATTTACTTACAGAACAATAGATGATGTTTATAAAATCCTCGATCTTGCAAGGGTTTCACGCAGGGCGATAGTAATAGGGGGAGGGCTTCTCGGCCTTGAAGTAGCAAAGGCTCTCAAGGACATAGGATTAGAGGTTTTTGTAGTTCACATACTTGACACTTTAATGGAACAACAACTGGACAAAACCGCTTCGGAACTTCTAAAAAAGGACTTGGAATCTATGGGAATAAGGGTTCTTTTAAACAAAAAGACCATGGAGATTTTGGGAGAAAAGAAGGCTCAGGGAGTAAGGTTTGAGGATGGTGAAGAACTTACGGGGGACTTTGTAGTAATAGCCACCGGAATAAGGCCGAATGTAGATGTTGCTAAAAACTCGGGAATTAAGGTAAATAGAGGAATTCTTGTGGACGACTACCTTGAAACCTCAGCCAGCGATGTTTATGCGGTTGGAGAATGTATAGAACACAGGGGGAAAACCTACGGACTTGTAGCTCCTATAATGGAACAGGTAAAGGTTTGTGCCCACAACGTAGTTTTCGGAAATGAAAAGAAATACGAAGGTTCTATCACTTACGCAATGCTCAAAGTTGCCGGTATTAATCTATTCTCTGCAGGCGAATTTAAAGAAGGGGAAAAGGATGAGGTTGTTTCTTTCCTAGACAACGGTAAGGGAATATACAGAAAGGCTGTAATAAGGAACAATAAGGTTGTCGGAAGTATTCTATACGGTGACATTAAAGGAAACAATTACCTACTCGAATTGATAAAAACGGGAAAAGATATAAGTGATGAAAGACCTGTTTTCCTAATAAAACATATAATTCCCAAGGACATTGGTGAAGCTGAGGAACTTAAAGATAGTGATATAGTTTGCAATTGTAATGCTGTAAGTAAAGGAGAAATAGTAAAAGCTATCCTCGAAAAAGGAGCAAAATCTCTGGAAGATATTCAAGCACTTACAAAAGCTTCAACATCTTGTGGAAGTTGTGCAGAATTAGTAGAACAAATCCTCAGACAGTACATAAAAGAAAAACCGCGAAGGGAAAATAAGATAGAGAAGATAAAAAAGGAATTACATCCTTTCGATGAAGAGTTCAAAAAGAGAATGGAAAAATACTTTGAAGAAGGGGATTGGCAAAAAATTCCGGAAGATGATAGAGATGTAAGATTCAAATGGTACGGAATCTTCTACAGAAAAGCTACTCCCGGCTACTTCATGCTCAGAATAAGAGTCCCTAACGGAAGATTAACTTACGAGCAGGCTAAGGTTGTATCTCATATTGCAGAAAAGTTTGCAAGGGGACAAATTGAAATAACTTCAAGACAACAGCTTCAAATAAGATGGGTTGAATTAAAAAATATTCCCGAAATACTTGAAGCTCTAAATGCGGTAGGACTTACAACCCTTCAAACGGGAATGGACAACATAAGAAATGTAGTGGGAGACCCTCTCACAGGTTTAGCGGAAGACTCTTTAATAGATACACTAAGACTTTCTAAAGAGATTACGAATATATTCTTAGGCAAAAAGAAGTATGCAGACCTTCCCAGAAAGTTTAACGTTTCAATTCTGGGTTCTAAAACAGACTGTATAAACGCAATGTACAACGATATATGTTTATACCTTTCAGAAAAGGACGGAAGATTAGGCTTTAACCTGTATTTGGGTGGGAAAATAGGTTCAGGTGGCCCTGTAAAAGCCTTGGATATGAATATGTTTATAGAACCCTATGAAGTTATAGATGTATGTAGAGCTGTATTCGACACATATATAGAGTTTGGAAATAGAGAAAATAGGTCAAAAAACAGGTTATTTTTCCTTCTTCAAGAGTGGGGAGTGGAAAGATTCAGGGAAGAATTGGAAAGAAGGCTGTATAAAGCTTTTCCCGAAAAGGGTAAAGAACTGGTTGATAAACAGGGGGAAAGGGAGGGGGTTATAAATTTAAGAAACGGAACATTTGCTACTTTAGTTGTAGTTCCCGCAGGCAAAATCGCGGCAAAGGACTTCAGAGAAGCCGCTGAACTATCCAGAAAATACGGAAGCAGAGAATTAAGACTTACCGTGTACCAAAACTTTTATATTCCCAACGTTCCCGAAGAAAACCTTGAAAAACTTCTCAAAGAGGAATTCTTCGATAAATTTACAACGGTCAACAATCCTATGTACACTCATCTTATAGCCTGTGCGGGTAGTGATACTTGTGCTTTTGGCGTTATTCCCAATAAAAGCGATGCTGTAAGAGTAGCCGAGTACCTTTCCAAAAGGGTGAAATTGGATGTACCTATAAGAATGCATTGGTCTGCCTGTGCCAAAGGGTGTGGCCAGCACGGTTCAGGAGATATAGGATTTGTAGGAACTAAAACTAAAGTAAATGGAAAAGCAGTCCTTGCTGTGGATATTTTTGTCGGAGGTTCAAAGGAAAGAGAAGGCTTCAAGATAATTCAAGGTCTACCCTTAGATAAGGTGGAAGAAGCTACCGAAAGACTGATAAAGTTCTACTTGCAAAACAGAAGAGAAGGAGAAAGTTTTGAAGATTTCGTTCACAGAGTTGGAGCTGATGAGCTAAAAGCTGTTCTCGCAAGTCCTATGGTTTGTCCTTGAGATTTTGGTGAGGTGATGGTATTGTGGGAAAGGTTTACTTGGTAGGTGCTGGGCCCGGAGACCCTGAACTTTTAACCTTAAAAGCTTACAGGCTAATAAAGGAAGCCGACGTTATACTTTTTGATGCTCTCGTAAACAAAGAAATTCTTAAGTTTGCTAAACAGGATTGTATAAAAATTTACGTAGGGAAAAGGGAATCGAGACACACTATATCTCAGGAGGAAATAAACGAGCTTCTATACAGATTTTCGAAGGTTTACGAGAAAGTTGTAAGACTAAAAGGAGGAGACCCTTTTGTTTTCGGAAGAGGAGGAGAGGAAGTTCTATTCTTAAGGGAAAAGGGAATAGAGGTAGAAGTTATTCCCGGTGTTACTTCTTTTCTCGGAGCTTCGGCAAGTGCGGAAATACCGCTTACAATAAGAGGAATTTCTTCTTCCTTTGCCGTTATAAGTGGTCATCCCAATAGAAAAATTGACTGGAATGTTTACTCAAAGATAGACACCCTTATAGTGCTTATGGGAGTAAAAAGAAGACGTGAGATAGCGAAAAAACTTATAGAAGCCGGTAGAAAAGAAAGTGAACCCGTAGCTTTTATAGAGAATGCTACAACAACTCAAGAGAAGATTATTTTTACTACGCTGAAAGAACTTGCTTCGAATCCACCCGAGGTAAACCCTCCTGCGGTGATGGTTATAGGAGATGTTGTAAGAACTAGTAAATTTTTTAACAATAAAAATAGTTTTGAAACGCTTATAAAAATTAGTTAACCGATTATAGGTCGGTGCCTAAAATATTTTTTATGAAAATAGGTTTAGTAAGTTTAGGTTGTGCAAAAAATCTGGTTGACAGTGAAATACTACTGGGAAAACTAAGAAGTGCGGGAGTGGAAATCACGCCTAATCCTGAGGAAGCCGATGTAATTATCATAAATACCTGCGGTTTTATTGAACCTGCAAAACTGGAAAGCATAGAGACCATATTGGAGTTTATAGATAGTGGAAAAGAAGTTATCGTAATGGGTTGTCTCGTAGAAAGGTATAAGGAAGAACTAAAAAAAGAAATTCCAGAAGTAAAAGCGTATTTTGGTACGGAAAGCTGGAATAAAATTCTTGAATATCTCGGACTCAAAGAGGATAGGGTTTCTTTCAGATTGCTTACAACTCCTAAGTCTTATGCGTATCTGAAAATAGCGGAAGGATGTAATAGATTGTGTTCTTTTTGTGCAATTCCAAAAATAAGAGGAAAACACCGTTCTAGGACTATCGAAGATATAGTAGAAGAAGCTAAAAAACTTGCCCAAATGGGTATTAAAGAACTCTGTATAGTTTCTCAAGATACCACATATTACGGTAAAGACATTTACAGAGAATACAAATTGATAGACCTTTTAAAGGGGTTGGAAAAAATAGAGGAAATTAAGTGGATAAGGCTCCTTTATCTTTATCCCACGGAAGTGCATGAAGCGTTGATAGATTACATTAGTGAATCCCAAAAGGTTGTACCCTACTTTGATATTCCAATTCAGCATATATCCGATAAGGTTTTGAGGGACATGAGAAGAGGATACGATGGGCAGTTTGTAAGAAGCTTATTGGAGAATATAAGAAAGAAAATCCCTAATGCGGTTTTCAGAACTTCTGTTATCGTAGGTTTTCCAACTGAGGAAGAAAAGGATTTTAACGAACTGGCTAACTTTATCCAAGAGGGATACTTTCACTGGTTAGGAGTATTTACATACTCCCATGAAGAAGACACACCCGCTTATGCGTTCTCCGACCAAGTTCCTCAAGAGGTAAAAGAGAAAAGAAAGGAAATCCTGATGGAAATTCAGAAGGAAATTACCAAAAAGAAAAATGAGGAGTTTTTAAATAGGGAACTTGAAGTCATTGTGGAAGGATACGATGAGGAATTTTCCTTTGTTCCCAAAGGACGAGCTTTCTTTCAAGCTCCGGAAGTGGACGGAACAATATACATAGAAACGGAAAACAGCCTAAAGCCCGGTGATGTTATAAAGGTTAAGATTTACCAGGCTACAGATTATGATTTAGCGGGAAGAGATTTATCCGCCGAGGGGATTTTTATTGGCAATTATGAATTTTAGAGGGAGGGAATTAATTTAATAGTAAAGGGAGGTGCTTATATGGATAGAGAACAAATTATTCAAGAGTTGTACCAGAAGGATTCACAATTCAAAGAATTTAAAGATAAACACGAAGAACTTGACAAGAAAATAAAAAAGCTTGAAAAACATCATCCTATGACCCATGACCTGGAGCTAGAGATAGAAAAGCTTAAAAAGGAAAAGCTCTACTATAAGGACTTAATAGAACAAAAAATTCAAGAATATATGAAAACTAAAGCAGTCTGAGAGCTTCTTCCCTTTCTCTACACTTTATACATTTTCCGCAAGGTTTTCCTTTTATAGGTTTTATACAAGAAAAAGTAAGATGGAGAGGCATAAGATTTCCGTATAAACGAATAATCTCCTCTTTCTTCATACCAAAGAATGGAGTTTCTATTGTAAAAGTTTTATTCAATCCCTGAGAGATTAACTCTTCGAGTTTGTCAAAATACTCCCTTTTGTTATCCGGGAAGGGATACATACCCAAGCTTCCGATAGCACAACGGAATATTCCTTTCCTATAACCGTAAATTGCTGCCTGAGAACAAAGCAATAAATTCCTCATAGGAATTTCGAGTTCCTTTTCTGTAGAAGGAAACCCTTTAAGTCTCTTAGAAAGGGATTTTACCTTTACAGTTGCCAGATTACGGAGATTTTTTACGGACTTTTTAAGGTAAAAAAGTACATTTTTAGCTCTCTTGAGTTCCTCATCTTCCCATGAGTAGCCGAACCTCACATAGAGTGGATAGAGTATATTGTTTTTAGAGGCATAGTGAATTAAAAGAGCTGTACTCTCCACTCCTCCGCTGAATAAAACCACGATTTTCTCTTTCTTCATTCTTTAAAAACTACGACAAATTCGGCATCTCTGGGTGATATGAATGGTTTCACTTTCACCCGTTTAAAAAAGGGATTCTGGCTGAAACCTACGAAAATTACTTGTCCTATAGGAAATGGCGGAATTCTCAAGGTTAAGTCTTTGTAGACTACAATATCTCCTTCTTTAACATTGTCATATAAATCTACGTATAACAAATTACCTATTGGATAACTACCCTGGTATATATACGCCTTGTCATTTCCTTTTATAGAGGAGAGAAGTGAACATTTTTCGTTAAAAAGAGTTATCACCTTACTGGTAGAAATATAAACTTCGTCTACTACACCAAGTATATAGCCCTTTGATACCACTAAATCTCCCTTCTTTATCCCTTTATTTTTTCCATCTCTTATTATGAAAAATCTATCTTCTCCGGAAGGGTCGTAAAAGATTATCTTTGAAATTACGTATTCAGCTTTAAGAGGAAAGTAAAAGTCTAAGTCCTTTTCCAATCTCCTCAAAATATCCTGGTAGAGTTCCGCTTTCTCTTTATAAATTTCAAGTTGCTGGGATACCTTTTTGTAGTTCGATATTAACCTCATATTTGCCTTCAAATCCTTTATGAAAAGTATTAATTTTTCCATTTCTTCTTCAATTTCCCTTTCCGTCTTTAAAAACGGAGAAAAGATAATGTACGCTGTCTGCCTCAAGTAGCCGTTTAAGGGATTTTGAAAAATTTGAAGAAGTAAAATAAAGAGTCCCAACGAGAAAAAAAATAAAAAGTAGAGGTTGAGTCTTCTTAAGCTCATTCCATGGAGATTCTTCTAATGAGATTTATGTTTTCGAGAACCATACCTAACCCACGTGCAACCGCGGTAAGAGGCTCATCCGCGTAAACAGCTTTAATTCCGGTTTCCTGTTCAATTTTCTTGTCCAGGTTTCTTAAAAGTGAACCTCCTCCTGCAAGGACAATACCTCTTTCAGCTATATCGGAAGCGAGTTCAGGAGGTGTTCTTTCTAAGGTTGTTCTCACCGCATTTACTATGGAATTTACTGTATCCTCAAGGGCTTCCGCTATCATATGATTTGTGATTACGGCTGTTCTGGGAAGACCGGTCATATCTCTTCCCCTTATTTCCATTTCCCTTTCTTCGTCTTCTGCTATTGCACTGCCAAGTTCTATCTTTATCCTTTCTGCAGTTTGTTCACCAATAAGCAGATGAAGCTTCCTCTTGATATACTGTATTATCGCTTCATTCATTTCGTCTCCGGCAATTCTGAGGGAGTTGGATACTACTATTCCTGCAAGGGATATAACCGCTATATCTGTGGTTCCTCCTCCGATATCCACAATCATGTTTCCTATAGGCTCTTCTATGGGAAGCCCAGCACCTATTGCAGCAGCCATAGGTTCAGCTATCAGGTAAACCTCTCGTGCACCTGCACTCCTCGCAGCATCTATTACGGCTCTTTTCTCAACTGGTGTTATCCCGGTAGGCACACCGATAACGGTTATAGGTTTAGGTCTGAAAAGGACTCTACCTAAAACCTTCTTGATAAAGTAAGTTAACATTGCCTGAGTAACTTCAAAATCCGTAATTACACCATCTCTGAGAGGGCGAATGGCGTGAATATTTTCCGGCGTTTTCCCTACCATTTCCTTTGCTTCTTTTCCTACGGCAAGAATCTTGTTGGTTTTTGTATCAATCGCTACAATTGAAGGTTCGTAAAGGACTATACCTTTACCCTCCACAAAAACCGCAGTATTTGCAGTTCCTAGGTCAATTCCGATATTGCTTGAAAAAGACCCTAGAAATTTCCCTAAAATCATGTTTAATCTCCCTTAAAAAACTATATTAAAACTTAAATGTCAAAGGTAGAGGAAGAAGTTCTTACTGAAACACTGGAAAAACTGCTTTCCCTGAATAAAGAAGAACACAGAGAACTGATATCAAGAGCCTATGAATTTGCAAAAGAAAGACACGGAAACCAGAAAAGGAAAACAGGTGAACCTTATATAGTACACCCTCTCAATGTATCTTTAATCCTTTCGGAACTGGGAATGGATATAGAAACTGTAGTAGCGGGACTCCTACACGATGTTCTTGAAGATACACAAACTTCTTACGATGAACTGAAAGAGATATTCGGAGAAAATGTAGCAAATCTCGTTGAGGGTGTAACCAAAATAGGAAAAATAAAGTATAAATCTGAACAAGCGGAAAATTATAGAAAATTAATGCTTGCTACGGCAAAAGACCCAAGAGTCATAATTTTGAAGCTTGCAGACAGACTCGATAATATGAAAACCCTCTGGGTTTTTAGAGAAGAAAAGAGAAAAAGAATAGCCCTAGAAACTTTGGAAATTTTTGCTCCTTTGGCACATAGATTAGGTGTATGGAAGATAAAGAATGAATTGGAAGATTTAGCCTTTAAATACCTTTATCCGGAAGAATATGAGAAGGTAAAAAACTTCGTTCAACAATCTAAAAAGGAACTGGAGAATTACTTGAAGAAATATGTAATACCGAAGGTAAAAGAAGCTCTCGAAAATTACGGTATAGCGGCGGAAATCCAGTATCGTTCAAAGCACTATTACAGTATATGGGAAAAAACAAAGAGAAAGGGAATAAGACTTGAAGATGTACATGATATCTTAGGTGTTCGAATAATAGTTGATACGGTTCCAAAATGTTATACCGTTTTAGGAATAATCCACAGTCTGTTTAAACCCATACCCGGAAAATTCAAGGATTACATATCCCTACCTAAACCGAATCTCTATCAGTCGCTTCACACCACGGTAATAGCAGATAAAGGAAAACTAGTTGAATTTCAGATAAGGACTTGGGAAATGCATGAAAGGGCTGAAAAAGGTATAGCTTCCCATTGGGCTTACAAGGAGGGTATAAAACCCGACGATAGCCAGATATACGCTTGGCTAAGGGAATTGGTTGAAAGTATTCAGGGAAGTGTAAATTCATCGGAACTTCTTGAAAATCTAAAGAATAACCTCTTCTTTGAAGAAATCTTTGTATTTACTCCTAAAGGAGACCTTGTAGTTCTTCCCAAAGGTTCTACTCCGGTAGATTTTGCCTACAAAATCCACACGGACATAGGAAACCACTGCATGGGTGCTAAGGTAAACGGGAGGATTGTTCCGCTGAATTACAAACTTCAAAACGGAGATATGGTAGAAATAATTACCCATCCTAATAAAACACCCAGCTATGAGTGGCTAAGTTTCGTTAAAACATCGAAGGCAAAGAGTAAGATAAAACAGTTTCTAAAACAACAGGAAAAAGAAAGATATTTAAATGAAGGCAAGAGGATTTTAGAAAGAATCAGGAGCAAACTAAATCTCTCATACGAAGAACTTCTTGAAAAAATTAGGGAAAAGATAAGGTTTGACAAAGAAGAAGAACTCCTTTTGGTTTTAGGAAAGAGAAAAATTTCAGCGGCTAACCTTTTAAAGCTTTTACTTCCCAAAGAAAAAGATGTAGAAATTCCTGAGGAGAAAAACGAAATTTTAATATACTTGGATGACCTTTCAAATATTAAGTACGAGATTGCAGAGTGTTGCAAACCCGTGCCCGGTGATGAGGTTTTCGGAGTTATCACCAGAGTGAAGGGATTGGTTCTTCATGAAGCTCACTGTCCCAATTTGAAGAATGTCCTTAAAACTAACCCTGAAAAAGTAAAAAGGATAAAATGGCAAGGAAGAGGGAAGTTTAAAACGGATATAAGAATAATAGCAAAAGATAGAATAGGTCTTTTATCGGACATAGCCCAAGTAATATCCCAGACCAATTCAAACATATACCTTTCTCAGACAAGGACAAAAGATACGTACGCAATCATGGATTTTACTATTGATGTTAAAGATAAGAAACATCTAAAGGAAATATGTGAAAAAATAAAGCAAGTGGAGAGTATAGAACAATGCAAACGCCTTTATAAGTAATTACTTCTTGAAAACTTTCACAAGTCTTTCGTTTTCTCCGATAATTTCTATTTCAATCACGTAATTACAGTTATCGTTCTTTTCTTCCCATTCAACGGCGATAATACCTTCTCCAATAAATTCCGTGTAATCGAAATCCTTTACCCTGTAGAGGTCTATGTGTATAAGTTTTCCTTTTTTGGTGGGATACTCGTTAACCAGTGTAAAAGTCGGGCTCCTGACTTGGTAACCCTTTTCGATACCCATAGCTTTTGCTAAACCTTTTACAAAGGTTGTTTTTCCTGCACCCAGATTGCCTTTTAAACAAATTACCTCTTTTCCAGTTAGCTCATTGGCAATCTCTTCAGCCAATTTGAACATATCTTCTTCACTCTTTAGTCTTAATTCCTTAATTAACATCATTTTCCTTTATAATCTTAAACATACGCTGGGTGAGAAAAAGTAAAATAAGGGAAGTATGGAGCAAAAGAACTAATAGAGAGATTAAGCCAAATTTTTGACAAATTTATTATAACACAGGGGCTGGAACAACCTAAGAGAGGTAGGAAACCTAAACT
>QNXQ01000216.1 GCA_003978875.1 Aquifex sp.
AAACGGTAGTGAAGAGGAAATTCTAAGGGGAGTAGTAGATGGAATAGGTACACACGTGCCTATAGTTGGGGGGTCAGCAGGAGATGACTTACAATTTAAGGAAACCTATGTAATAGGGAACGGTGTTTACAAAAATTCAAGTGTCATAACTGTTATACAATCAGCTCTAAAGATAGGAATAGGTATGGGACATCCCTACTACCCAACGGATAAAACCTGTGTAGTTACAAAATCAAAAGGAAGGACGGTTTACGAATTGGACGGAAAACCAGCTGCTGAAAGGGTGAAAGAATTGCTCGGTGTGGATGAGCTTACATCTGAGATATTCGCTAAAAATCCATTTGGAGTTAGAACAACCGATGTATATGGACAATACATAATAAAGAGTATGGCATACGAAAACGAAGATGGAAGTATTACTTTTTATGCGGAAGTACCTGAGAATATTACGCTCACCCTTATGGAAAGTGACCCAGACTACGCTATCGAAAGCTTTAAGAAAACCTTAGAAACAGCTATAAGAGATGCAGGCAATCCAAAAAGAATCGGTGCAATAGTCGTGTTCAATTGTGTTTTGAGATACTTATTAAAACTCAGGTTTAACAACATGGATGATACTGAAATAGCTAAGGAATTTTTGGGAGAGGAGATTCCTATCATAGGCTTTAATACCTATGGGGAACAGGGAAAGAGCTTAGGTGGTGGTGTAGGAAATTACAATCAAACCGCAACAGTTCTGGTGATAGGAGATGAAGCTCTCTAATTTTAAAGAAAAAACCCTTAAAATTTTAGTGGCTGGTCACGTGGGTGCAGGGAAAACCACGTTTGTAACAACTGTTTCACAGATACCTGTTTTAAAAACAGAGGCTAAGCTATCTCGACAAGAGGAAAAACCTGTTTCTCCTACAACTACTGTTGCCTTTGATTTCGGGAAGATAAACGACGAGCAGAAGCTTGCAATTTTCGGAATACCGGGACAAAGAAGGTTTTCATTTATGTGGAAAACCTTAATCAAAGGTACATTGGGATATATATTTATGTTTGATTCAACAAATCCCGCTTTGTGGAAGGACACTATGGAGCAGTTTGAAATGTTTATGGATATCAACCCTGTACCTTTTGTGTTTGTTGCAAACAAACAGGATTTACCGAATGCTTTAAAGCCGGAAAATATAAGGCAAAGCTTAAGGATTCCCGAAGAAGTTCCCGTAGTTCCCTGCATAGCTTTAGATAGAACGTCAACGAGAGAAACTTTAGCTGTTTTATTGCAACTTATGAAAAAATTTTGCGGAGACGATAATGTGGGATGAAATTTTCCGAAAAGTAAGGAAAAATTACAAACCTGATGAAGATGTGATTAAAAAGTTGGAAGAGCTCTTTTTTCTTTCGGAAAATAATAATGAGGAGGGTGTCGATATGTTGGACTTAGCTACTTTGCAAAAAAAAGGTAAGAATTTCTTTGAAAAACTTGTAAGAACCTATAAGCTTGAGGGAATCTTGATTGTTGATTTAGAAGGTTTACCTCTGTTGACCATATCAAATAAGGAAGTATCCGAAGAGATGTTTGCAGCAAGTGCCGCATCCATTATAGCGTCAATCCAAATGATAATTACAGATCTCGACAAAGGAGCTTTTAAAAATATCACCATAGAGACGGAGAGAGGGTTTGTTACTTTCTCTCAAGTCGGTAATTACATCCTCGTGATACTATCCCCTGAGGATGTTAAATTGGGAATTGTGAGAGCCATAATGAAACAAGCAGAGGAATTTTTACAAAAATAATTTCTTTAGTTTCAGCTTTGGTTTTTATATAAATTTTTGTAGTACTCTCCGTATTTTTTATCACTTTTAGCAATGTGAACGTGTATCCAACCCCATGCGATAGATATAGCTTCTCTTAAGCTTTCCGGGTTTCCTTCCTTTATCTTTTCCTCTAAGGAAAAGACAATTTTTCTGAACTGTTGGTGAAGCCTTTTGTGTTTTTCTATTTCCGGGTAATTTATCTCCTCTAAAAATTTTTCTTCTTCTTTAAGATGAAACTCTGTATACTCCTTAAGGTCTTTTATAAATACCTTTAAAGCCTCCTCTTTTTTGCCTTCTTTTATGAGAGAGTATACCTTATTAAAAGCTTCCACAAGCTTTTTATGCTGATTGTCCATCTCTTCCACACCGGTGAGAAGACTTTCATCAAACTTTATTAGCTTATCAGTTCCCATATTTTTGAATTTTATCACTTATTTTTTATTTCTATAATTTTAAACATAATGGATAAAGAAAAATTAGAAAAGGAAGTTCTAAAACTCCTTTCCAAGAAGAAAAAACCTATGCACTTCCTCCAGATAGCCAAAGCTCTCAACTTGAGCAAAAAGGATAGAAAACTCCTTAAAAAGGTAATGAGAAAGCTCAAAAAATCGGAGAAGGTAAGAGTAATTAAAGGTAAATATGAATACACAGGGGAGGAGGTGGTTACCGGGAAAGTTATAGCATACCCGGGAGGTTTCGGTTTTCTTGAAGTTGAAGGACATAAAGATATATACATTCCTCCCTTTGAAATGATGAAAGTTTTTCACGGAGACGAGGTAAAAGCTCGAATTACGGAGTTTAAGGGAAAAAAAGAAGTAAGAATTTTAAGGGTTTTAAAAAGGGCTAAGAAGGATATAGTGGCGAAGATAGTTTTTGAGGATGATAAATGCTACGCTATACCTCTGGACGATAATGCCCATCACAAAATTTTCCTTTCAAAGAAAGATTGCTCGAAACTCGACGAAAACGTGGTTGTAGTGGTTAAAATCACTCAGTTTCCTGGAAAGAAATCTCCTCCTAGGGGAAAAGTAGTTGAAGTTCTTGGAGATCCTCAAAAGAAATTTGTAGCCATTGATGTAATCATCAGAAAGTATAACCTCCCTACAGCTTATCCCGAAAGAGTTCTAAAGGAAGTAGAAGAAATACCCGAGGAAATACCTTCAGAAGAGATAGAGAAAAGAAGAGATTTGAGAGACCAAATTTGCTTCACCATAGACCCCGAAAGGGCAAGGGACTTTGATGATGCGGTTGCCATAGAAATAACACCTGAAGGGTATTACAGGTTATACGTTCACATAGCGGATGTAAGCTACTACGTAAGGGAAGGGATGGAAACCGATAAAGAAGCCTACAAGAGAGGGTTTACCTTTTACTTTCCCGATAGGGCACTCCATATGCTTCCCGAAAAATTATCGGCAAGACTTTGCAGTTTAAGACCTAACGAAGACAAGCTTGCTTTTACCGTTGAAATGGTTTTTGACGACAGCGGTAATCTAAAATCCTACGATATATATGAAAGTGTAATAAGGAGCAAAGCACGCCTCACCTATAACGAAGCCCTGGGATTAATAGTAGGAGACCCCGGCCTGGAAAAGAAGTATCCCCAGCTCGTTGAACCCCTCAGAATGATGGAAACCCTTTACAGGATTTTGAGCAGAAAGAGATGGGAAATGGGAAGTATAGACTTTGACCTTCCCGAGGCGGAAGTGATTGTCGATGAATACGGAGAGCCTACAGCTATTTATCCTTATGAGAGACATATAGCTCACAGACTTATTGAACATTTTATGATTTCTGCAAACGAGACGGTTGCTATGCACCTTGAAAGTGTCGGATATCCTTGTCTTTACAGAGTGCATGAACCTCCAGACGTAGAGAGAGTAGAAAACCTATTGGAGATACTCGAAGGATTGGGTTATAAAGTGCGCAGACCTAACGAATACACTCCCAAGTTTTTCCAGAAAATAATTGAAGACTTTGAGGGAAAACCTGAAGAAAATCTCATAAGGTTTTTAACCCTTCGTGCTATGGCGAGAGCAAAATACAGTCCCCATAACGTGGGTCACTTTGGACTTGCTCTTGAACATTACGCCCACTTTACTTCTCCGATAAGAAGATATCCCGATATTATAGTCCACAGACTACTAAAAAGAGCATTGAAAGGTGAAGAAATAGATTATGAAAGAACTATAGCTTACTTGGAAGAAGCAGGTCATCACCTTTCAAAACAGGAAAGACTTGCAGATGAAGCTGAGCTGGAAGCTATAGATTACCTAAAAGCCAGGTATATGAAGAGCAGAATCGGAGAAGAGTTTATAGGTATCATAACCGGAGTGGTATCTTTCGGATTTTTTGTTGAATTGGAAGAAAATCTCGTTGAGGGAATGGTGAAAATAAACACTTTAACCGATGACGAGTACGTTTTTGATGAACCAGCCCACAGACTTGTAGGAGTTAGAACCGGAAAAATTTTCAGATTAGGAGACCACGTCAAAGTAAGATGTATCGGTGTAGATGAAGAAAGAGCAAGAGTAGAGTTTGAGCTTATAGAAAAACTTGAAAAACACAAAACAATCTAAGAATTTTTATTGTATGAGCAGAGAAAAGGAAAGAAAACGGAAAATCCTGGAATTATTGAAAGAGAAGGAGAGAACACCTAAGGAGTTAGCGGATATATTTAAAGTGTCTCTTATGACTATATATAGAGATATAAAAGAGTTGGAAAAGGAAGGTCTTATAGAGAGAAAACATGGAACGATAAGTCTAAAGGAAGATGAAAGTAGCTTGCAACATTGTGTTATATGCTCCAAGGACATAGACGGAAGATTCAATGTAATTCTTTTCTTAAATGAAGGGAAAAAGGTTCACGCATGTTGTCCCCATTGCGGTCTCATGGCTTTCAGAAAATTAAGCGATAAAGTAGAGTCGATAATAATGAAAGATTTTGTAAGTTGTAATCCGGTAAATGCCTTTACAAGTTGGTATGTGGTAGGAGCTGATATAAGTCCATGTTGTAGTCCATCCGCATTTGCTTTCAGCGATAGATATATAGCCGAAAAATTCTCAAAGGGATTTGGTGGGAAAGTTTTGGACTTTGAAGATGCTCTTGAGGAAATTCACCGCTTGATGAGTTTAGGAACGAGAATAAAATTAAGTCTATAATGGCTACCGATTATCAATCTATGTATATTTTAGGTGGAGGGATGCTCCTCCAGGAGAGAAAACTGGATGTGTTTTCAAACAACTTAGCTAATGTCAATACACCGGGCTTTAAAAAAGATTTTTTAAGTTCACTGAGCTATTATGTCCCCGATGGTGTAAAGGCTCCTAATAATTTGCCTTCAGACCCTTCCAACAATTACGTTTATTCGGTCATAGAAGATATAAGAACTATTCTTTCCCAGGGAAGTTTAGTAAAAACGGATAATCCCCTGGATTTTGCCATTGAAGGAGAAGGATTTTTTGCAGTTATGAACGAAGAAGGGAACATCATTTATACCAGAAAAGGAATTTTTCGCATAAATGAAGAAGGATTACTTACTACAGAAGAAGGATACTTGGTACTTGATGAAAATCTAAATCCTATTGCGGTGCAAGGAGAGATAAGTGTAACTTCCGAAGGAGAAATTTTTATAGACGGTAATCCCACTACAAGGTTCGGTATATTTTCTCTCACGAATCCTCAAAAAATCGGTGAAGACTTCTTCACGGGAACTCCGGCTCCTGCTCAGGATTACAAAATATTTCAGGGCTTTTATGAGGCTTCAAACATAAATGCTATTAAAGAAGTTGTAAAAATAATAGAAACCGTAAGGGCTCATGAGATTTTCTCAAAACTCATACAGATAAATGATGAAGTCCAGGGAAAGGTGAACAATATAATTTAACTCAGGCTACTGAGCTGAGGTCTAACTTCTTACCGTACTTGTAAAGTATTAATTTTTTTAGAGTATCCAAACCCTTCAGGTCGGGATTATTATCTATAAGTTCTTCCGCATCCTTTCTCGCAACTGTGAGCAAGGCTCTATCCTGTGAACGGGCAAGGTTGGCAATCCTGAAACCAAAATAACCCGATTGAGATACACCTATCAGCTCACCGGGACCTCTCAACTTTAAATCTTCTTCCGCTATTTTAAACCCATCTGTGGTTTTGACGAATATCCTGAGCCTTTTGAGCGATTCATTATTTTCTTTTTTGAGTTCATCGGGAACTATAAGATAACAATAGGCCTTCCTGTCAGACCTGCCGACTCTTCCTCTTAGCTGGTGAAGCTGGGATAACCCGAACCTGTGGGCGTCTTCAATAACCATAATAGTCGCTTCAGGCACATCTATTCCTACTTCAATCACGGTTGTAGATACAAGTATATCTCCTTCTTTTTTAAATTCTTCCATCACTTTTAGTTTTTCTTTATCCGGCATCTTACCGTGAAGTAGATACACTTTTTTATCGGGAAACAGTTTCTGCCATTTTGCGTATTCTTCAGTAGCAGCTTTAAGATTTAATTTCTCACTTTCCTCTATAAGAGGGTAGATTACATAGACCTTATTGCCCTTTTCGAGTTCCTCTCTTATTTTTTCATAAACCTTTTCCTTTTCGCTTTCAAAAAAGAGTTTCGTTCTTACTTCTTTCCTTCCCGGTGGGAGTTCATCTATTATGGAAATTTCCAAGTCTCCGTACATCGCCAAAGCCAAGGTTCTGGGAATAGGAGTAGCACTCATAACTAAACAGTGAGGATAAAAACCTTTTCCCTTTTCCAGTAGCAACTTCCTTTGGAGAACACCGAACCTGTGTTGCTCGTCTATTATTACATAGCCCAATTTTTTGAACTCCACTTTTTCCTGTATCAGTGCATGTGTTCCGACGAGTACGTGGATGTTTCCTTCCTTCGTGTGTCTGTAAACACTTCGTTTCTGTGAAGGAGTAAGACTCCCGGTAAGTAGTGCTACGTTAATTCCCCTTTCTTTTAAAAGTTCGGAAAACTTTTTGAAATGTTGATGGGCTAATATCTCCGTGGGAACCATTACGGCAACCTGAAATCCACTTTTTACTACAGCTAAAGCCGTAATTATCGCAACTATCGTTTTTCCGCTTCCTACATCTCCTTGTAGAAGTCTATTCATAGGAGTTTCCTTGGAAAGGTCGGAAAGTATTTGGTTGATAACCCTTTCTTGGGCATTTGTTAGGTTAAAAGGTAAGTCTTTTATAAAATTCTTTATGTATTCGTAATCTACGTTTATCTTTGGTGCCTTTTCCTTTCGGAGTTCTCGCTTTTTGAGGAGTAAAGCGAGCTGAAATGTAAAAAGTTCATCGTAAATTACCCTTTTGTGATACAAGTCTGAGAAACTATTCAAAGCCTTTACAGAAATATCTTCCGGGCTATGGAGTTCCTTTATACAAAGGGATATGTCTGGAAAGCTGTATTTTTCTAAAAGATAGTCGGGAAGATATTCGGGAAAGAATTTGTAGAGTGTGCTGGATAAAGCAGTCAACGCTCTTCTGATTCTCTTTTGTTTAGTTTTTGAAGAGATTTCCTGAAGTTCACCCTTTTTTCTCACGTAATAAACCGGTAAGATTTTTCCGAGTTCTTCACTGTTTACGGTCTTTACCTCAGGGTGTACCATGTACTTCTCCCCTTTGTAGCTTTTGAGTTTTCCGTAAACTACTATCTCCAATCCCCTTTTAAAAGCTCTATAGGCAAAAGATGTGTTTTTGTACCTGTATTTTAGGCTGAGAGTTCCTGTTCCATCGCTACATATCACCTCAAAAGTGTACTTACCATCATTTAGCTTTCTTACTTCCTGAACTCTCACTTTAAGTGCTACCTTCTCTCCAACCTTTGCTGTTTTTATCCAGTTGTTTAATCTCTTATCCTCATATTTTTCTGGAAAATAGAACAAAGCGTCGTAAACAGTTTCTATTCCGAGGGCTTTGAGTGTTTTCTTTTCCGTTTTGCTAAGTATTTTCACACTATCTATAGACTTAAAGAATAAATCTATCGGTTTTCTTTCTTCCCTCGGAAGAATAGACTTTGTCTGAGGATTTTTTTTCTGCTCTTCCAGAAACTTCTTTACTTCTTTCAAAATGGCTTTCTTCTTTTCCAATGAAAGCTTATCCAGTTCCTTGAGGTTATCTAAGATGTAGTTTGGAGCTTTATTCCTTAATTTATTAAATAAAAACAATCCAACTCCTATAGCTCTTTTTAACTTCAAACCGTTGTTAGCAAGGAGATTATCTATAAAGTCACACAGGAATTGGGTATCCATATCAGAAGTCGAACTCTTTAACATATCTTAATTTATAACCCGTCGTATTATCCGAATACATAAAGAACCTAAAACCGACATCTATGTCGACCGGAAACTTTACTTCTCCGCCGAAGAATGTATCACTTTTATCCTTTGTTGTACTTATCTGATAATAAATGGAGAGAAATCTGCCTAAGTTTTTCTTCAGGCGTACAATAGCACCCATTTCACCCGTGATTTCCGTTTTAAGTCCAATATCAACTTTTAAATCTAAGAGTTTCTCCAACTTACCTTTCACAGTACCAAGTATCTTAAGCTCCTCCAAAATAACGTCTGCAACGGGAAGTACTCCTTCTTGAGAACCACCACTAATGAGTCTAAGGAGTATTTCCTGCCTGCTGAGTGGTGGTTCTGAGAAATAGTAAATCTCGGGATTGTCAACAGTTCCTTGGACGCTTAGGAAAATTTTATAGTCATCTTCTACCGTGTTCAAATTAAGGGAAAGTTTAGTAATATCTTTATTTTCTCCTTTAATAGTTGTTACTTCACTCATTCTAACGAAGAACGTCTTTCCGAAATAGTTCAAGATACCCGACCTTAATACTGCGTGTACTTTATAGTTAATATCCGGAAATTTACCGTAAATTCTTCCTTTTATAGCGGTGAAGAGCCTACCTTCCGGCAGTCTTACTATAATTCCATTATTCGTTTCAAAGCTTATATCGAGGGATATTTTTGCAGGCGGTTGTTCTTTTTCCTTTTTTTGAGTCTTTTTAATTTTCTTAACTTTAACGTATCCGTCGAATTTAGTATCTAATTTTACGGAAATTTCCTTAAATTTTTTAATTTTTACACTTCCCCTTCCATCTGCCAGAATACGAGCTCTTATATCGTTCATAATTCTTAAGGGAACTCTACTGAATACTATCTCCACATTAAAATCCTTGAGATTTTCCGAGAAAGTATAAGCGTTTATAAATCCTTTCTCAAACCAACCGGTTAAGGCGAAGCGAAGCCCTTTTTTATCCAGTTCAAGACTCATAGCACTATCGAAAGGTTGGTAAAAATACTGGGAAAAAACTTTTACAGGATTGTCATTTTTAGCTTTAAATACGTAATTTCCTCTTGCAAATTCAAAGCTGTAATTCAACTTTCCATGAAAACTTCCTCTTATCAGAGAACCTATATGTTTGGAAAGGAGAGAAAGATCCAAATATCCACGAGAGTTTATCAATAAACCGTTTCTGTAAAGTAGATTTATCTCTCCATTTAAAATTCCAGAAAGTTTAAAGGGTTCGAATGCAAAGCTATTCAAAGTACCTGTTCCTTTACTGCTTGATACTTCCAACACTTTTCTATTTAGAACTTTAGCTTCAATGCCTTTAAAATTCATAAAAAGTTTTTTCCCTTCCTTTGTGAAGTCAAATCCTTTAAATCTGTAGGATACCTTTTTCCCTTTAAAAGTATATGGGTAAAGTTTAACGGAGAGGTTTTCTCCCTTTCTTTTTACAATACCCTTCAACGAAAGTTCATCCTTCAGTAGCTTGTAATGGGTAGAATATCTAATTTCCATATAATCCCTTATAAGTTTTCCCGCAAATTCAGCTTCTACAAATTTTCCTTTATGAAAACCGCTAATACTTCCCGATTTTTTTTCTGTATCGTAGTGTAATTTAAGCTCACTATCTGGTGAATTTCCCAAGATTTTAAAAATTTTTCCATCGTAAGACGAAGAGTAGCTAAAATCTCTAAACACAATTTTACCCAATATATTGGCATCTAATGAACCGTTCACTTTAAGATAAATGTTTTTCTCTTTTTCCAGATGAATCTTTACAAAGGTTTCAAGCGTAAAATTTTTCTCTCTAATCTTTAGAGAATCTATCTGACCATCTAAAGAAAGTTTATTTTTTACGAATTTAAGAGTTATTCTTCCTTTTTGTATTTCAATCAATAAATTCTTTTTTTCAGCTTTATAATTTTTCAAATGTAAAAATCCCTCAATATGTTTCAGACTTCCGTAAAAAACTCCGTAAGATTTTCCGCTAAAAACTTTTACATTTATGTTTTTGTCTTTTATAGTCAGGAAAGTTAAAGTGTTGTCTAACTTAAAATCCTGAAAATAACTATTTTCTGCCCAAAATTCTCCATTCAAAGTAAATTCATTTTCTTTCTTTATAAAGTTGCCTTCTCCTCTTAAAGTGGTTTTAAAACCTTTATGAGAAATGGGAAAGTTTTCAAAAGTAAAAGTACCCTTTATCTCTTTTTTTAGAAGTTCGAGCCTTCCGGCTAGTTTTCCTTTACCTTCGAGGGAAAGGGTTAAAGTTCCGCTGTCTGCAAACCTGTATGAAAAATCTAAAGAACAGTTAAAACTTCTACTTTCCAATTTGAGGTCTTTAGTATTGGCTGTTACTTGGAGCTTTTTATTTTTGAAATCCACAAAACCGTGTCCTTTAAAAAAGCCGCTCAGCTTAAGAGGAATACCGAGGGTATACTTATCAACTTCGATATTTTCAAAGGAAAATTTTAGAAAATTATCCGGAAATACTGTATAGCGGGCGATAATGTGTACATTGTCTAGATTTGTTGCAACGGCGTTCAATATTAGTTTTTCAAATAGTTTAAAGTATCCGTTTATATTGCCTTCAATATTGCTGTATTTTTTTTTCCTTACTTTTACAGATGGAATATAAGCTTTTGCATGAATGTAAATAAAGGGAAGATTTACTTTCGCTTTTCCGTTAATTTCTACACTTTCAAGTGAAAAATTTCTTCTGTTGATTGGATTTATAACAGCCGAAAAGTCTAAAGTTCCTTGTTTCTTTCCTAAAGTTCCCTTAACTTCTGCAGAGAAAAAAGCCGAATCTAAAGACAGATTTTTTATTTTTAAAGAATCATTCATTACTTCCGCAAAAATGAATCCATCTATAGAGAAATTCCTTAAATTTTTGTATTTAAAAGAAACGAAAAGATTTCCCTTTTCCCATTTTACTTTCTTTAACGTTATCAGGTTCAACCTTTCTTTATCTCCTATGAAAATGTCAAAATTTCTCATATACAGGTTGATAGACAAGTAAGGGAACTTTAACTCTCTTAGGTCAAAAGTTTTTTTTTAGTCTTTTTTTCCAAATTTACCAAAATTAATTTTCCATTTTCTATTTTTATTCCGTTTTTGAACTTTATCTTTTTTACGTAAAGGTAGAAGTTCCTATTGAAAATTTTTTCGAGATTTATCGTTAAATTTTCTAGGGATTTTTCCTGAGAGTTTAAATCTGCATTAAAGTAAAAGCCTTTTTGTGAAAGAAAATTGGAAAAGAAAATAACAAATATTGTGTAAAGGAACAGGAACAGCAAAAGGATAAAACGCATTTATACTTTATTCTACCCCCATCATTTTCAGATGAAGTTTTATCTTATGCAGAAGGTCTGCGGGATTCTTGATGGGATACTCGATTTTTTCGATTACTTCTTCCGCAGGAAGTCCTTTTATGACTACACCTTTGACTTTTTCCTTTAGTTCTTCTGAGGAATTTATAGGGAAGTGGGTTCCTTTTATCTTTTTCAGCATCAAATATGCCCAGGGAACTTCAAGAGCTTCCGCTGCGAGAGTACAGTATTCTAGGAATACCTTCGGTTCCTCTCCCTCTTTAACTTTCTTGTAAGCAAGCTTAGCTACACCTCCTGCGGTATGAACCCTCAATTCTTTCTTTTCCTCTTTAGTAAGTTCATCGATATGCTGTATCTTATAAAGGGCGAGTTCTGGGTCAGCTCTGAGTATATTTCTAACAGTTTGTCTTGTAAGCCCAACGAGTTCAGCTATTTCTTCCTCTGTCTTCAAGAATTCTTCCCTGTACACGATTACAAAAGAAGCCCTGGCAAGTGAAGGAAGCCAGGTTAACGTTCTGTACTCAGCCAGCTTTTGAAGACCTCCGAGAAGGTCTATGGCTTTTAGGAATACACGAGTGACGAGTGATTCAACGTCTACTTCAACGGGTTTGACTTCTATTACCATTACCACCACCTCCTTATTTTTCTGTGCCTACATATTAATATAAAGCCCTTCATTTTTTATGTATTCCATAAGTTCCCTATATACCTTATCCCTGCCCAAAGTTTTCCCATTTCCCAAGATTATCAACTTCCTTCTTGCCCTTGTGAGAGCTACATTCAACCGTCTATAATCTTTTAAAAATCCTATATCCTCTTCTTTATTTGCTCTAACAAGTGAAATTATTATTACCTCCTTTTCTCTACCTTGAAAACCATCGACGGTTTTTACTTCCACTTCAGAGTCTTCCAATATTTCTTCAAGGAGATTTACCTGGTCTTCATAAGGTGAGATTACACCGATATCTTTCGCTTTTAACCCTACTCTCATTAAAGAGTCAACTATTTCCTTACAAATACTTGCCTCTTTTTCGTTGTAATACGAAGTACTTCCATTTCTTTGTTCTTCTATCCCTTCTACATCAATGAATACAATAACGTTTTGCGGTAGTATAACTTCCCTATAAGGAGAAGGTACACTTTTCAGTTTATCTTTTTCCACAAAATCTTCTATAGTGTGATTCGCTACACTCTCATGAGCGATAAGTTTTCCATCGTAAAACGTCCTGTTGGAAAATTCCATAATTTTTCTGTTCATTCTGTATTGAATTTTCAGGACTTCGTAAATTTCTTCACCGTATATGTCCAGAAGTCTTTCAAATAGTGTATAAGAAAGAGGTTCTTGTACTTCATAACTGAGAACAGTAGGAGGTAGTTGCTTGTGGTCTCCCGCCATAATAAGTTTCTTCCCTTTAACTAAGGGTATAAGACAGGAGGGTTCTATAGACTGAGTAGCTTCATCTATAATAACTACGTCGAAATGAAAATCCTGTAAAACCTCGCTTCCTGCGGTTGAGTTAGTGGTGCAAATTACCTGTGCTCTGCTTAGTATCTTTTTTATAGCC
>QNXQ01000202.1 GCA_003978875.1 Aquifex sp.
GAAGTGTTTTACCCCTGTACTTTCTTAAGACCTCATTTACAGCTTTTAGCTGGTCATCGGCATCGTCTCCATCACCATCTTGGTCTCCTACATCTAAGGCATCTTGAAAGTCTTGAAGGAAATCATAAGCATCTTCACTTATACTACCGGTAAAGCCTATCAAATCAACTTCAAAACCTGCATCTTTTTTTATTTTTCCTAAACCTGCAGGGTTGTAAAAGAGGGTTGAAGTGTTCCCTCCTACAGCCGTAAATGCTCCGCCCATTCCCATTATTCTCGGATCTTTATATATATACGGGTATTCAAAAGCAATGGGAAATGATAATCCTGAGAATATAGACGTCCCTAAAAAAATACCCTTTACAAATTTTTTAAACATAATCCCCTCCTTCTCGAAATTTAATATTGAATATTTTGATTAATATTAGTTAAATAATCTGCAATTTCGTCTTGAGTACATACCTTATCCAATCCGCATACTTCTTCTATATATTCATTAACAGATTGGCTAACATCTGAATCAGGAGCAATAGTGTTAATAATCTCATCCGCATTTTGAAGGCTTTCTACTATATCTTCAACAACATTTACCGTTTCTCCAGTTTCAATATCCACAATAGGACAGGGATAGCATCCATTAACTAAATCTAAGTTTTCACAAGGTGAGAAATCACTTTTACAATATCCTTCCGTTGCAACTACTGTGGATGTTTCTGTATCGACCAACTTGTATCCTGTATACTTGCCGTATGCGGAGCACTCCCCATTCGGATTAACAGATATTTCCAACAGTGTATAGGTCTTTACAAAGTTGTCTTTGGTAAAAGTTATATCCTTAATGGATTCTATATTCACATCTTGGAGAGTACATTGACGACTAACAGCATACTCTATAGCACATGCAGTGATTTCTCCATCATCACCTACTCCATTTTGATTTGCATCATCTTCACATCCTACAGGATTTAACCAAGAAGTGACATTTGATACTACACTGTTTAATGTAGTAGCAGCTCTGGTTGCATTTACTATATCCTTATAAAAGCAAGCTTGCTTTTTAATTTCATCAGGAGGTTCAGGTGTGCAAGTTTGAACTATTTCATCATAAACTTTATAAGCTCTCTTCAAATATAAGCTACCCTTCGTTTTTACTTGGCTAGATAAAGATTCCAAAAATGCTGTAAATGCATCCCCGGTATACCTATCTGCAGTGTCTATCATAATGTTGATAATTCCATTTATATCCAACCCCGCTTTACCTATATATGCTGCAGCTAAATTCAATTTTCCTTCTTCAGTAGAGAAAGCTCCTCCATATGTTGGGTCTTTTTCAAGATTGGATATGACAAAGTCATAATTTCCTTCGTCTAGAGCTTTAAGAATCTCATATCTTTTTGCTTCGGTGGAATTTTCATCGGATAGTCCTACTGAATCGTATCCACCGCAAGATACAATTAGCGATAGACTTAAAATGCTTAAAAAAGTTTTCCTGTATTTCATCCTAATCCCCCTCTGAAAAATGGTAAATACTAAATAAAAAAGATAAAGAAAAATAAATTGTAAATCAAATCCATTTTTGCTATTTTTATACTTCAAGGATTAAACCGCAGGAAAAGTTTATAATTTTTGAATATTTACTTTTGTTTATATTATTAATTTCTATGAAAAAATTACGCTTTTGGAAAGAACATATCGAGGAAAAATTGCAAGAGTTCCTTGAGGAGTTGGAAGGGCCAAAAAGTTTAATTGAGGCTATGAAATATTATCCCCTACAGAAGGGTAAGAGGATTAGGCCTCTTTTTACCGTTGCGGTAGCGGATTCCTTAGGCGGAAATATAGAAGATGCTATAACAGTAGGATGTGCCATAGAGCTTATACATAACTATTCTCTGGTTCACGATGATCTCCCTTGCATGGACGATGATGATGTAAGGAGAGGACTTCCTACATGCCACGTTAAATTCGGAGAAGCCCATGCTCTACTTGCAGGTGATGCTATCCTAACTTACGCCTTTGAAGTTCTTTCAAACAAAAAAAATTTTAAAACTTTAACCGAAGGAGAAATACTTGAGATTATAAAAGTAATAGCCAAAAAATCAGGAGCTAATGGAATGGTTGGAGGACAGGTTCTAGATATAGAATCTTACACTGATATCTATGAAATTAGTGTAAAAAAGACCGGTGCTCTCTTTGAAGCCTGCTTTGTATGCGGAGGAATAGTTTCGAAGAAGCAAGGTGTATTAAAAGATTTAGAAAAAATCGGAAAAAATGTAGGCCTTCTTTTCCAAATGGTTGATGATTACCTCGATAAGGACGGTTTCTATTCCATTAAAGGAGAAGCGCTTAAGTATGACATAAAGAGACTCCACAAAGAATTAATAGAAGAAACAGAAAGAATTTTCAGTAAAAGAGATGAAATTCTTTACCTTATAAATCTTATATATGAAAGGATTAACGGATAATCAAGCTACCAACATTGAATATAGGTAAGTAAAGAGCTATGAGTATTGCTCCTATAATTACACCGAGAATTACTATAAGCAATGGTTCTATAAGGGATATAAGCCCTTCTATCATTCTATCCACTTCTTCCTCATAGAAATTTGCAATGGAGTTCAACATTTCATCTATATTACCTGTTTCTTCACCGACCCTTACCATAGCTATGACCATTTTTGGAAACGTACCCGTTTTTTGTAAAGCCATCCAAAGAGTTTTACCCTCAAGAACTTCGTTTTTAGCTTGTTCAATGGCTTTTTCTAAAGGAATAAAACCTACTACTTTTGCAGTAATTTCTAAAGATCGCTCAATGGGTACTCCTGAAGAGTATAGGGTTGAGAGTGTTCTCGAGAAGCGAGCGAAGGCACTTTTCCTAAATAAATCTCCGAACTTTGGAATGCTTAACAGGAATTTATGTACCGCTTCACGAAAGGATAAATTACTTTTGTATAAAATACTGAAGGTTAACGTAATAAGTATTATTGAACCGAAAATATAGGGAAGGTTCTGCTGAAGCGTTAAAGATATGTTCATAAGAAGCCGCGTAGGCCAAGGTAGTTCTCCTCCCAAAGACTTGTATATGTCTGCAAACTTAGGTACTACAAATGTTAGTATTCCCCAAACTAATGTAGTAGAAAATAACATAACAAAAGATGGGTAAAAAGAAGCACTTTTAATCTTTCCCTTTATAAAGGCTATCTTTTCGTAGTAATCAGCCGCTCTACGAAGGACTAAGTCCAGTTCACCTGTTTCTTCACCTACTGCGACCAAGTTAACTATAAATTCAGGGAATATGTCTTTCCTTTTCTGAAGAGCAGCGTGGAATGAGCTTCCCTCTTCGATATCCTTTGCTACCTCAAGTAAAGCTTTCTTAAGCTTTTTATTGGATATTTGATCCGATATAAGTTCCAGAGCTTCTACAAGAGACACACCCGCACTTATTAACACTGAAAGTTGCCTTGCCAGTAAAGACCAATCTCTGTCAGAAGCTTTTCCAAAAAATGACGGTAGTTTTATCTCAAAACTTTTTCCTTCTGTTTGTTGTTTTGCTTCACTTACGGAGATTAGAGTTAAATTTTGAGAAGATAGTTTGATAATAAGATCTTCAAGGGAAACAAATTCTCCTTCCCCCTCAACTATTCTTCCATTATCGGTTACAGCCCTATAGCGGTAATAGGGCATTATCTACTACCTCTTAACATTCTCTCCAGTTCCTTAGGGTCAGGAGAAACTTCTAGGGCATCTTCCAGTGTTATTTGTCCCATCTTATATAGTCTGTAAAGGCTTTGATTCATTGTCTGCATTCCCGTTTCTACCTGACCACTTTGCATGAGGGAGTATATCTGCTGGAGTTTATTTTCCCTTATAAGGTTCCTTATAGCCGTATTTAGAATGAGAAGTTCATAGGCCAGAACCCTTCCTCCGCCTATTTTAGGAAGTAATCTTTGAGATATTATACCTTGAAGTACAAAGGAAAGAACAGTTCTTACTTGCTCCTGTTGTTCGGGAGGGAACATATCAACAATTCTGTTTATAGTTGAAATCGCCGTATTTGTATGTAAAGTAGCGAATACTAAGTGTCCTGTTTCTGCAGCCCTTAAAGCCGTTTCAATAGTTTCAAGGTCCCTCATTTCACCTACAAATATTACATCTGGGTCTTCTCTAAGGGCTGACCTTAGAGCATTATTGAAACTATCAACGTCTTGTTCTACTTCCCTTTGGTTAACTATTGATTTTTTATGGGTAAAAATGTATTCGATAGGGTCTTCTATCGTAATTATATGATAAGGCATGTTTTCGTTAATATAGTCTATCATGGAAGCAATTGTTGTAGATTTACCCGAGCCTGTTGGACCGGTAACGAGTATAAGTCCCATCTTTTTGTGGCATAATTCTAAAACTCTTTCGGTGAGTCCCAATTCTGAAATTTTGGGAATTCGCGAAGGTAACATCCTAAAAACCGCTGCAACAGATCCTCTCTGGTAGAAAACATTTGCTCTAAATCTTCCTAAACCTTTAACTCCAAAGGAAAAATCCACTTGTCCATGTTCTTCAAGGGTTTGTCGGTGTTTTTCTACCATAACAGAATAAGCGAGTTTTTGTGTATCTTCAGGTCTCAATTTGGGGAATTCGTCCAGAAAACGTATTAATCCATCTACTCTTACAGCGGGTGGAACACCGACGGTAATATGTATATCGCTTGCTTTTAGCTCGTGGGCTTTTCTTAAGATATCTATAATTTTAATTTCTTTTTTAGCTATTCCCCCCAATTCCTGTACCATTCTTTTTATCATATAATACTTTATCGTGAAAGTATTGGTAGTAGGAAACGGAGGAAGAGAACACGCAATAGCATGGAAGGTAAGTAAAAGCCCATTGGTGACAAAATTATACGTTGCTAAGGGAAACGCGGGAATATGGGAAATTGCGGAAAGAGTTGATATATCTCCGACAGATGTAAAAAGCTTGGCTGAATTTGCATCAAAAGAAGGCATAGATTTTACAATTGTAGGGCCAGAAGCACCACTTGTAGAGGGAATAGTAGATGAGTTTGAAAAAAGGAATTTAAAAATTTTCGGCCCTAATAAAGAAGCTGCCAAACTTGAGGGAAGTAAAGCCTTTGCTAAGGCATTTATGAAAAAATACAACGTTCCTACTGCAAAGTATGAAGTTTTCACTGATTTTGAAGAAGCTAGAAAATACGTAGAGAAAGTAGGAGCTCCTATAGTTATAAAAGCTGATGGACTGGCTGCCGGAAAGGGTGCGGTAGTTTGTGAAACCATAGAAAAAGCCATAGAAACCTTAGATAAGTTTTTAAATAAAAATGTCTTTGGAAAATCTTCGGAAAAGGTAGTTATAGAAGAATTTCTGGAAGGAGAAGAAGCTTCCTACATAGTAATGATAAACGGTGATAAATACGTTCCCCTTCCTACTTCACAGGACCACAAAAGACTTCTTGAAGGAGATAAGGGTCCAAATACCGGCGGAATGGGAGCTTACTCTCCTACACCCGTTATAAATAAAGAGATTGAAGAAAGCATAAAAAAGGAAATCGTAGAGCGGGTAATAGAAGGACTCAAGAAGGAAGGAATTTTCTATAGAGGGTTTTTGTATGTAGGACTAATGATAACTAAAGAAGGACCTAAAGTCCTCGAGTTTAACGTAAGATTGGGAGACCCAGAAGCTCAGCCTATCTTAATGCGAATTAGAAACGATTTTCTGGAAACACTCATTAATTTCTATGAAGGCAAAGATGTGAAAATAGAAGAAAGCGATAAATGGGTACTCGACGTAGTTTTAGCTTCAAAGGGATATCCCGAAAAACCAGAAACAGGAAAAATTATCCACGGTCTTAATTATGTAAAGAATATGGAAGATGTAATCGTTTTCCATGCCGGAACTAAAAAAGAAGGAGAATTCACCGTCACATCCGGCGGAAGAGTTTTAAATGTGTGTGTATACGGAAATACTCTTAAAGAAGCTAAAGAAAAAGCTTATGAAGCTATAAAGTATATTTGTTTCGAAGGGATGTATTATAGGAGAGATATAGGAGACAAAGCCTTTAAATATCTGAGTGAATAATTCTTCTTTTGTAAATCTTCATAGATACTAGCATTGTGGTAAGGATTATGGGACCCAAAAACACTCCAATGAATCCGAATTGAAGTAGTCCGCCTATTGTTGAGAAGAATAAGGCTACATATGGGAGTTTTATACCTTGCTTCATAACAAGAGGACGAACTATATTGTCCATACTTGATATAAACAGGGTTCCAAAAGCGAGAAAGAACAATCCCTCTTTAATACCCTTTGTGGTAAATAGGTATATATCCAGAGGTACCCATACAAATGCAGCTCCAAACGGAGGTATAAAAGCTGCAAAGAACGTAATTAAACTCCAAAGAAGGGCAAAATTTATACCGGCAAAATAATAACCTATAAAGCTCACTATAGATTGTGCTACAGCAGTCCCAACGGTTCCGTAAATTACCGCAAGGATAGTTCTATAGATTGTTCCCAAAATTACTTCTAAATCTTCCTTTTTCATAGGAATTAGTCCTATGATTTCGTTAAGAACTTTGCTTCCATCCCTAAGTATAAAGAAAAGAGTCATTAGGAAAACAAATGTATAGAATACACTTGTTCCAGCGGTGTATACGTAGTTCCTCAGTTTATCACCTATAAAGGAAATTACGGTATTTATAGTATTTAGAATAGTTCTTCTAAATTCATCACTTTGAATATAGGAAACTATTGGTTCAAAATGTTCCCAATTTTCTTTAATATACGGGTGTTCCTTTAAAAGGTTCACATAGTCGCTAATGCTGTGATTTTGTATAAAGTTTATAACTTTAACCGAAAATAGAATTATCTGCTGAGTTGTTATTACGGCTATTATGCTTAGCGGTATAACTATTACAATTAAAACTAATAAAACTACCAATAGGGAAGCTAAATTCTCACTTTTTATCTTTTTTTTCAAAACGTTGTAAAGAGGGTATACTACAATTCCGAGAACAATTGCCCAAAGAATCGGCTTTATGAAAGGAGAAAGTATATAAAGAAAGAGTAATAAGAAGAAAAAGAAGAAAAACAGGTATACAAAGAAGTAAAACTTATGCACGTATTATATTTTAGCCCTTTGACTTAACGTATTTTTCCCAATTTTCCGGATTAAAGGGAGAAACCTCTCTGAGCCAACTTATGACCTTTGGAAATTCTTCGAGAATGTAATCCACATCCTCTTCTGTATTTTCTCTTCCAAAGGAGAAGACAACTGATCCGTTAGATATTTCCTTCGGAATTCCTATTGCACTTAGAACGTGAGACTGTTTTAGAGCTAAAGATACACATGCGGAACCTGATGCGGTTTCTATTCCCATTAGGTCAAGTCTGAGGAGCATAGCCTCTCCTTCAACGAAGTGCACTATGATGGAGAGATGATGAGGTAATCTCTGTGTGGGATGTCCCGTAAATTCTATGTAATCTACCTTTTCCTCAAGTCCTTTTCTTAATTTATCCCTGTAGTAAGAAAGTCTCTTCATTCTATCTTCAAGTTCTTTCATTGCAAGTTCTGCAGCAGCTCCAAAACCGACTATTCCTGGAACGTTTTCTGTTCCGGCTCTCACACCCCTTTCTTGAGTTCCTCCCTCGATTAAAGGTTTTACCTTTACACCTTTTCTGGTCCAGAGAGCTCCAACTCCTTTGGGACCATACATCAAGTGTGCTGTAAAGGAAGCCGCATCAACTCCCCAATCTTGAACATCAACAGGATAATGTCCTAAGCTAGGTGCGGCATCCGTATGGAATATGACTTTTGGATTCTTTTCCTTAGCAGCTTTTACGAGCTCTTTTATATTCTGTATAGTACCTATTTCCCTGTTGGAATGACCTATCGATACGAGTACTGTATCTTCTCTTACAGCTTCCCTTACCTGTTCAGGGTCTATAAAACCGTATTTATCGGGTTTAAGGTAAGTAACTTCCCATCCTTCTCTTTCAAGAGTTTTGCATGGATGGAGTATGGAGTGATGCTCTATCTGAGTTGTCACTATGTGCCTACCTCTCCTCTGGTAAGCTTTTGCAATTCCTTTTATTGCAAGATTATTAGCTTCTATTCCACCGGATGTAAATATTATTTCTTCGGGAATGTTTGCATTTATCAGTTGTGCTATTTGTTCCCTTGCCTTTTCAACGGCTTTTTTAGCTTCTTGACCAAAGCTGTGCAAAGATGTAGGATTACCGAACTTTTCCCTAAAATATGGGAGCATAGCTTCAATTACTTCCTCTGCTACAGGAGTAGTTGCTATATGGTCTACATAGACAACTTTCTTACCCGCTTTAGTTTTAAACATCCTTTACCTCCTTTCTAATCTCTAAAAGATAGTACCCTTATTTTCAAAAATATTGACAAAGACCAACATATCCCTGCAGTTACTTTTCCGAGACAACATTGCTCAACACTTTGGCTATGCTTGTAAAAGCTTTCGCCACTTCAGAGTCTGGATGGGATATTACTATAGGTTCTCCTTTGTCGGATTTTTCCGCAACTTCCGGGTCTATGGGAATGGAACCGAGAATTTTCAAGCCGTATGTATTCGCAAATTCCGCAACCCTACCTTTACCGAAAATATAGTACTTCTGCTTATCACTTGGGCATATAAAGTAAGCCATATTTTCTATAACTCCAAGAACGGGAATATTAACCTCTTTAAACATAGACACCGCTTTTTTTACATCTGCGAGGGCTACATCCTGAGGTGTGGTTACAACTATGGCACCTGTAAGGTCTACGTTTTGCGCTAAAGTAATTTGAACGTCTCCTGTTCCTGGAGGAAGGTCCATTATGAGAAAATCAAGATTTCCCCATTTTGTACTAAATAGAAATTCCGTTAAAGCCTTCATAAGCATTGGACCACGCCAAATTACAGGTGTATCTTCGGATGGTAGCATAAACCCTATAGATAAAACTTTTAGATTGTACTTTTCTATTGGGATAAGTCTCTGGAATTGGTCTACTGTGATTCTTTCTCCTTTTAAGCCGAATAGTGTAGGAACACTTGGACCGTATACATCTGCATCCAGAAGTCCTACATGGTATCCAAGCTTGGAAAGAGCTACTGCTAAGTTTGCAGCTACAGTGGATTTTCCAACTCCCCCTTTACCACTTCCAACCGCGATTATATGCTTTACACCGGGAACTTTCTTCCTTGTGAACATGGGTTGTTGCATTTGAGGTGGATGCTGTGGAGCCTGCTGACCTTGAGGAGGAGCCTGTTTTAAAGGAATTTGAGTTGAACCGGGCTTTGAAAACTTTATATCAACTTTACCGACATCTGGTAAATTACTTAAAGCATCTATAGTTTTAGCCCTGATTATATCTTCAAGCCCATCTTTGGGTAGTTCCATGACAATGGTTAAAGTGTTTCCCATCATTTTTATGTCTTTTACTATTTGTGCAAGATTCTGGTTTATTCCTACATCTTCAAGTGTTTCCTGTTTTAAAGCTTCTATTATTTCTTTTACAGCCATACTATTACCTCCGTTTAAGAATGTGCTATTTTTAAATTTAATATCTAATATCAATAAGTCTTATTAGAAATATTAGAAGTTCTTATTTCATTTCCGCTTTACCCAAGATATGGGACCGTAATAGATTTCCGAAGAAGCTATACCTATGTTTTCAGAGAGAGATGGATGGGAATACATACTTTTTGATGCGAATTCCACAGTTTTACCATCTTTTATCATATGAACAACCTGATGGATTAACTCTCCCGCGTAAGGTCCAACTATATGACATCCTAATATCTCTCCTGTTTCTTCATCCGCTACAATTCTTACAAACCCTTCATTTTCTCCATCATCCATCGCTTTTGGGTTTGCTACAAATGAGGCAACTCCTACCCTTACCTCTATATCTTCCTCTTCAGCCTGGTCTTCTGTTAGTCCAACCGATGCAACTTCAAGGGCGGAATATATAATTTTGGGAATGATTCTTTCGTTCTTTTTCCAGTCTCTTTCTCCAAGCATATGGGCTACTGCAATTTTACCTTCATACATAGACTTATGGGCAAGCATGAGAGGTGAGGTAATGTCTCCACACGCGTAAATGTTGGGAATATTTGTTTGGGAATATTCATTGGTCTTTACAAACCCTCTTTCGTCCATTTCTATACCCAGGTCTTCAAGACCTATTCCTTTTGTATTGGGTTTTCTTCCAACACCAAGGAGTATAAAGTCCGCTTCAATCTCTGTTCCGTCAGTCAATTTTGCCTTTACGCCGTTCTGAGTTTTTTCCCAGGTTTCAACGGAGGTTTTCGTCTTAATCTCTATACCGAGTTCTCTTAATTTTCTACCGAGATATCTTGCGCTGTCCTCTGGTATATCGGGAGAAGGGAGAACTCTGTCTTTGATTTCTACCAGAACAACTTCACTGCCGTATTTTCTGAATATGTATGCAAATTCGACACCTACCGCCCCACCACCTACAATTAAAACTTTTTTAGGGATAAAGTCTATATCCCATATCTGGTCTGTATCTATGACGTATTTTCCGTCGGGAATTAAGTTGCCGACAGCTGTGGGAGATGAACCGGTAGCTATAAGTATGTACTTAGCCTTTAAAGTCTTTTCCGCACCTTCAACAAATACAGTATTAGGGTCTTTTAGAATACCTCTACCGTAGTATATTGGTATCCTGAGTTGCTGAGCAAATTTTTTAAAGTTTTCCCTTATAGTAACAACTACCTTATCTCTACCTTCTTTGAGTTTTTTATAATCGAAGCTATAGCCCTTGTGAAGTATTCCGTACCTTTCCATTTTTTCAAACTTGTCTATCAAATACGCTCCGTGTCTCATATATTTGGATGGGATACAACCCCTATTTAGACAGTTGCCTCCTACAGTATCTGGAGAAAGTTCTACAAAGGCGACTTTCATCCCTCTTCTGAAAGCGTATAATCCAGCTTCGTATCCTCCGCTTCCCGCACCTATTATAATTAAGTCATACTCCATCGGTTACCTCCTTTAAGGCTACAAACAGAATTTGCTTTTAATTGTATAAGTCTACTATAGAGATTGAAATATCTTTATATCTTTATCTTAACTTCTTTTAAGAAAGTCTAATTTTGAGAGAAATTGTGTTTTGTAGAAAATGGCGTTCTTAAAATAGCTTTTATGGGTGTTTTATGGGATTTGTATAAGGGAAAGGATTTCGATGTGAAACCTACGTTAGATAGAATAAAAAAAGCCTGTGAATATATAGGGAATCCTCAAAACAAGTATCCTGCTATACTCGTTGGTGGAACGAACGGCAAGGGTTCAACTTGTGCTTTCACAGAGAGAATATTAAGGGAGCATGGTTTTAAAACGGGGTGGTTTGTATCTCCTCATTTAATCTCTGAAAATGAGAGATGGAAGATTAACGGAAAAAATATGGATGAAGAACTTTTAAAAAACTATGTAAAAGAACTAAAAAATGTATTCGAAAAATTCAGTCTTACCTATTTTGAAGCTGCCACATTAATAGCGGTGAAATACTTTGCCGATGCAGATATAGACGTTGCCGTCTTCGAAGTAGGTATGGGAGGAAGATGGGATGCTACAAAAGTTGTAAATGCAGAGGTAATTGGAATAACCAACGTAGAAAGGGACCACACAAAATGGTTAGGAGAAAATATAGAAAAAATAGCTGAAGAGAAGCTCCAGCTTTACAGGGATGGGTCTCCGCTTGTACTCGGTAGTGCAAGATATCCGTTATACACTAAAGCACTGGAAATGAATTTGAGAAATTTAAAGGTTGCAGGAATTGACTATGAGTATTTCGGAAAGATTGAAAAGGCTATAACTAAACTTTCTCAGTATAAAAGTGAATCTATAGAATTGGATAATCTGGAAATCTCATTATGGGGAAAGTGGCAAATAGATAACGCTTCAATGGCAATTACTTTGAGTTCCTTATTTATGAAACCAGCAGGCGACAAAATTAAGAATGCGGTAAAAAATACAATATGGGAAGGTAGAATGGAGATTTTGAGAAAAGACCCACTTTTGATGATTGATGCTTCTCACAATCCCTATGCGGTAGCCAAAGTTATTAAGGAGGTGAAAAAATACTTTCCGGAAATAAAATTAGGGTTTTCTACTCTCAAAGGTAAGGAATGGGAACTAACTCTTAAAATTATACGTAATTACTTCGATGAAATTTATATACTTCCCATAAATTATTACCGTGCCGAGGATATAAGCAAACTGGAAAAATTTGCGAAAGAGTTAGGATTTAAAACCACAACTTCCGAAATAGAAGAAATTATTAATTCAAAAGAACACTTTTTGGTCTTGGGGTCTATATATTTAATTAGCGAAATAAAACGATGTTTTAGTATTTGTGAAAAGGAGTATATAATTTGAACCTGATGGGAATTGTGTACAAATATCCGATTTTCAACAAGGAGGGGGAGATTTTTGGATTTGACATATTCTTAAGAAACGAGGATTTATCCGAAAATGGAAAAAAGAATTCCAAAATAATAAATCTACTTTTAGAAGAAGAACCATCGAGAATTTTCGGCGACAAGAAGGTCTTTGTAGAACTATCCCAGGAGTTTATAGAAGCTGCTTTTTTTGAACTGCTTCCTTCATCTCACGTAATTGTAAAGATAAAAAACGTACAAAAAGTTACGGAGAAATTTATAAGGGATATTCAGGAGCTGAAAATGAGAGGCTTTTCAATTTGTCTTTCTGATTTTAAGTTCGAAAAAGTAAATCTCTTACCTCTTCTTACTGTATCAGATTTTGTAATAGTAAACTGGAAGCGGTTTTACAGTGAGAAAGATTTTATTGAAGAGTTAGCCACTTTGAAATCTTTGAATAAAAAGATAATCTTGAAGGAAATAAATTCCAAAGAGGATTTGGATAAAGCTAAAGATTTCGGAGACCTTTTCCAAGGAAAAGCTCTAGGTCCTCCTTCTTTAGTTAAGGATATTAAGAGTGTTCTTTTTC
>QNXQ01000211.1 GCA_003978875.1 Aquifex sp.
TTTACTTAATCTCAAGGTATCCCCCGAGTCCCTTTACGGGATAGGGGGTAGTAAGCGGAGGATTAGTTCTCCCGCAGGGGTGGGCGGAGAAACGGGTTTTACTATCTTCTGAAACTTTTCTTCAATTCTTTACCGTTTCTCCGCTCCTTATTCCCACCACATGGAGAGAAAACGGAATAGGTATTTATGGTGATACTGAACTCTTATCGTACAGAGCATACGTAATGAATGGAATGAAGGTAAAAGAAGGAGAGTTCAAACCTTCAAGTCCTCTTAAAAAACTAAGGCAAAATGGAGCTCAGGCTTCCGCCGATTCTCTTGCCTTCACGGGCAGAGTAGATTTTAAGCTACCGAGAAACCTCACAGTAGGAGCTTCTACTTTTATATCCGGTGTTCAAAATTCTACAGGAAATAATCTTGGAACACTTTATATGTTTTCTCCGCATATATGGTGGCAGTATGCGGGCTTTGATATACGATTTGTAGGTGCTTACGCTACAGTAAGCAACGCGGAGAAGATAACTCTTGAACTTTCTCCTTCTACCTGTCAAGCGGATAAAACCACCTGTCTCGTATTTCCTAAAAGAATGCAAGGCTTTTACCTTCAAGTGGCTTACAACGTATTAAGACACTTCGATACAGAACAAGAGCTTTACCTGTTCGGAATGTACGAAAATTACGATACTCACGCTTCGGTACCTTCTGGATATTTAAAACCAAAAGGTTCAGAGGTTCGTATATATAACTTTGGTCTTTCCTATAAACCTCATCCTCTCGTAGCATTAAAGGCGGATTATGTAAGGGAAGATTACAAAGATAAGAAGGATAACGATATATACAGAGCTGCCATTACATGGATGTTCTGACCCTGCGAGGAGCAAGGGAGTGGGGAAAGGAGGGGCTTAATTGTTTTTAATTGCTACACGGTCAGGAGGTAAGAAAATGTATTCCGATTCATGGATAAAAGAGTATATAAAAGGTTGGTTATGTGTATTGGGAAAATTTAAAGTATTGATGAGAACTTGTACAGGTAATAAATACTTTTTAATTTCTAATGTGTTATTGATTTTCAATACTCGGAGGCAAAAATGATTAAAATTCTACTGCTCTTGCTTTTCCCACTCATTTTTTCGTACAGCAAAGATATAGCTAAACCGGAGGATATTTTAAAGAGCATTTATCCTTCTGCAACCGTAGAGGTAAGAGATATAGTCCTTTCCGAGAAGCAAGTAAAGGAAGTGGAAAAACTTTCAAGAGTTAAGTTAAATACACGTTTCGTTACCTTCTATATTGTAAAAAAGGGTAACAAAGTCATTGCCTACGGATATGTGGATATACACAGGGTAAGAACAAAGCCTGAAGCGGTTCTATATGTAATATCACCCGAAGGAAAAATAGAACTCATAGAAATCCTGGCTTTTCATGAACCTCTTGAATATTTACCGCCTAAAAACTGGTTGAAACTTTTTCAAGGAAAAGACATAAACGCTCCTCTCCGAGTAAAAAAAGATATTCCAAACCTTACAGGAGCAACTCTCACCGCAAGAGCCATAGCAAAAAATACCAGAAAGGTTCTTGCTCTATGGAAAGTCTTATTTGGAGGAGGTAAATGAGGTTTTTTTTATCGGGTAGTATAAAAAGGAATAAACACCTATTTTACATAACTGTTTTTTTATTAATATTTGAAGGAATATTTTGGGTGTTTAACTGGTTCTATTACAACGCCGTTTTTGGATTTTCCCCTTCAAAGCTGATGGAATTCTTTTTCGGTACACCTGAATATCCCGAAAAAATAGAGCTTTCTTCTCTACTTCAAGAAGTTCACGTATTCTTTTTTGTAAACTTCTTCGCTTATTTCGTAGCAGCTGCAGTACTTAATTTGGTCCCTACTTTTATGAAAGGATTTTTAATAGTTTCTACATTCGTTCTTCTTACATTGGAAATTTTGTCAAATTTCTTAATTTATTTTACGGGTGGTCTAGTTTTTCTAAAGCTTTTATTCTTCTATATGTATCAGCTTTCTTTCTTACTTATGTTGATTTTTACCTTCCACGGACTCATTTCGGAAGAAGAAAAGACAGACTTTAACTTTTTAAGAACCTTAATTATTATATTTGCGGTTTTCGGAATTCTATTTACATTTTTAAATTTTTTTCTATTTAAAGAAAAAATAGGACTCTCACCACAATCTATTAAGGAGTATTACTTAGGGAATCCAGATAAATTTTTAAGACCTAAAAGTTTTGAAGGACTTGTGAAGGTCTTCCATCCTCACATACTGAGTATCTCAATTTTTTACTTTACTCTTTCTCATTTTCTCCTTTTTATTCCTTTAAGATTTAAAATCCTACTGATGCTTTCCCTTGTAATATTTCCCATAGTTGAAGCATCAAGCGGTTTTTTTATTAGGTTTTTTTGGGAGAATTTTGTTTATTTGAAACTCTTCAGCTTCTATATCAGTTCACTCCTCACAATCTTTACTTCCTTTATATTGATAAAGGAAAGTTGGAAGAGAAACTAGAGAGCAGCAACCTTTCTGGTAGCTTTAACAGATTCAAATATGATAAATAACTCCAGTAGAAGAATTATAAAACTTACGCTGAAGAGAAGCATATCCCCTTTCATAAGATTGTTCCAAGCGTTAATAGCCATGGCAATGGAAGTAATAAAGAGAACGGATATCATGGGAATTAATATCGGTAAAGTAGGCTTATTAGCCCTTCTCAGATAGAGGTAACCCACAAGAAGGGCTAATCCGGCGAGAAGTTGATTTGCAGCTCCGAAAACAGGCCAAAATACCATTCCTCCTTTTCCACCTTCCTTGGAAAGAACAAGAGTCATAGAAGTAAGAACCGCTACCGCAGAAGCTACCCACGGGTTTAAAAGAAGCTTTATACGATATATTTCCCCCAGCTCGTTCAATATGTATCTCTGGATTCTTACACTTGTATCCATAGTGGTTGCAGCAAAGAGAACTATTAAAGTTGCTATTACCGTTTTTCCGAATGCAAGAGGTATCCCTATGGAGTAAAGTAAGTTAGCCCCACCTTCTACAACGGCAACTATACTTGAGGATTTTATAGAAGACCAAGATGAGTAAAGTTCATGGAACTTGTCAGCGGAAAATATAGCTATTCCGGCTGTGGTTGCTATTATTACCGCAAGAGCTAGGGAGCTTTCTCCTAAAAACCCTAAATATCCTACTGTTCTTGCATCCGTTTCCTTAGCAAGTTGTTTTGAAGAAGTTCCTGAAGAAACCAATGCGTGGAAACCACTCAGCGCCCCGCACGCTATCGTTATAAACAAAAACGGAAATATGGGAGGTGCTCCTTCAGGATTTAGGTTTACCACGGGAGCCACTATTTTAGGATTTGCTACTATAGCACCAATATAAAGAAGGATTAGTAAAACCAACAGTTGCAGTCCGTTAAGAAAATCTCTGGGCTGGAGAAGAACCCAAACGGGTAGAGATGAAGCAAAGAATGCATACAAGAATAATATAAATATCCAAAACATTATGGGAGATATACCGAAAACTTCCGCTACAGGTTTTATATCAACAGGAAATAAACTTCCGATGTATATCCCAAAATACAAAATTCCTAAGAATACTAACGTAAGGATAAGAAAATTTACCTTAAGTCTGTATACACTAAACCCGAATATTATTGCCAAGGGAACAACGAGCCACGCCGGGATTACACTGCTCGGAAATTTTACAAATAGTAAAGATATAACGTAAGCAAAGACGGCATTCACAAGTATAGCGAGGGCTAGAAGAAGTAAAAGGAATAAAACTCTCGCCTTTTCACCTACATATTCGCCTAGTATCGTTCCTATGGACTTCCCTTTATGGCGTATTGAAGTAACGAGAGCCGTAAAGTCGTGAACTGCACCGATAAATACTGCACCCAGAACCACCCAAAGAAAAGCCGGAAGCCAACCCCATATCACCGCTATTGCTGGCCCTACTATAGGACCTGCACCTGTAATAGAGGTAAAGTGGTGTCCCAATAAAATCCACTTATTTGTAGGAACAAAGTCAACCCCGTCATTAATCTCACGAGCGGGAGTAGGGTTTTTATCATTTAGCTCAAATATCTTCTCGGAGAGATATTTCGAGTAGACAAAATAACCGAAGGCGTAAATGAGTAAAGCTATCGCTATTATAGGTAATACGTTCATATTTATTTATAATAGAAGAAATGGAACTTCAGCTTTTACTTATCCTTATCATAGCATTCCTACTGTTAGGACCGGAAGGGATGCTAAATCTCGCTACAAAGCTGGGAGAACTTGCAAGACAAGCCAGAGATCTTATAGACCAGATAAGAATGGAAGCATACGTTGAGGAGTTTAACAAAAAAATCCTTGAAGAGGAAAAGAGGATGAAAGAAGAAGAGGTCTTACCGGACGATATTTCTCAGGAGCTAAAAGAAGAACTGGAAGATGTGTATGAGGGTTCTGAAGAAGAAGAAAAAGTTGCCGAAAAAGATAAAAAGGAGGAAAAGGTAAAAGATGAACAACAGGGAAAAACTTCCGGAAATGCCTCTGATAGAACATCTGAGGGAGCTTAGATATCGTTTAATAGTTTCCATAATAGCTTTCCTAATAGGTTCAGGAATAGCTTTCTACTTTGCTAAATACGTATTCGAAATTCTAAAGGAACCCGTTCTAAAATCCTATCCAGAGGTTGAACTAATAACCCTTTCTCCGACAGAGCCTCTATTTATTCTTATAAAGATTTCTTTAGCTGTGGGCTTTATCCTCGCTTCACCGGTAATCCTCTACCAGATGTGGAGATTTATAGAGCCTGCGCTTTATTCCCACGAGAAAAGGGCATTTATCCCGCTACTGTTAGGTTCGATTATTTTATTCATTTTAGGTGCAGGATTTGCATACTTTATAGTCCTTCCTTTAGCACTCAAGTTTTTACTTGGTCTCGGTTTTTCTCAATTGATGGCAACCCCTTATCTATCCGTAGATATGTATATTGGTTTCGTCCTCAAAATGGTAATAGCTTTTGGGATAGCTTTCGAAATGCCTATAGTTCTGTATGTCCTTCAAAGGGCGGGAGTAATTACTCCGGAACAGTTAGGACAATTTAGAAAATACTTCATAGTTGTAGCCTTTCTGATAGGAGCTATAATTGCACCCGATGTATCAACGCAAGTTCTTATGGCAATACCCCTTATAGCCCTTTACGAAGTTTCAATTCTCCTAGGGAAATTGGCAAGGAGAAAAGGAAAGGGTAAAGAGATACAAAAAGCCTAGGTTTTATTTAATTTTATAAGTAGATTGTAGATAATATCCACAGGGATACTTACAGCTTCGTTTATCTGCTCTTTACTCAATGTTTCTAATTCTCTGAAGAAATGATACAACTCAAACAACTCGGCTATTGTACAGTAAAGGTCTTTTTCACATTCCCTTAATTCCTCTTCAGCATCCCTTTTCTGTTCAGTGTGTAAGCTTTCCACCATCTCCTGACAGCGTTTCACTTCTTCCAAAACTTCGAGTATGTACTTCTCCATTTTCTCTTTATAGTCCTCAACGGTTTCCTGAAGAACGTCTTCTACATTCAGTCCCTGACTTAGTTGGTGATAAAGTTCTTTTAGTTTGTAGTGTTCTTCCACTTTCGTTACACATTTGTTAACTATATCTCTTATTGGCCTTCTCTTGGACATGTTTCACCTCCCTCCTTCTGAATATAGTTTTGCAAGTGTTAAATGGAAGGGAAAAGGGAGATTTAAAACTCTTCAAACCATTCTTTTGGTACTCCAAAGTTATCTCTTATTTGTCCCTCTCCTAAAATTACGAACTTGGGAATAGTGAGTTCTTCAAGAGCCATAGGTCCCCTTGCATGTATCTTATCCGTGGATATTCCCATTTCAGCGCCAAGTCCGAACTCGTTTCCATCGGTAAAGCGCGTAGATGCATTTACGTAAACTGCCGCAGAATCCACTTCCCTTAAAAATTTCATAGCCTTTGAGTAATTTTCCGTAATTATTGCATCAGAATGTTTTGAACCATACTTTTCTATAAACGTTATTGCTTCATCAATATCGCTAACTACCTTCACTGCGAGTATGAGATCCAAAAATTCCTCGTAGTAATCGTCTTCCGTAGCAGGTTTAGCATTCACAAAAGAAAGCTTTGGTTCATTTTTAATGATTTCCAGGCTTTCTTCATCGCACCTGAGTTCTACACCGGCCTTCCCTAAGTAGTAAGCCATTTTCGGGAAAAATTCCCTGAGGATTTTCCTGTTTATAATCAGGTTTTCAACTGCATTACATACAGAAGGTCTTTGAACCTTTGCGTTGTAAACTATGTGATAGGCCTTTTGTAGGTCCGCTTCATCATCTACGTATATGTTACATACTCCTTTGTAGTGTTTTATTACCGGTACCTTTGCATGTTCTACTACCGCTTTTATCAGACTTTCGCCTCCTCGAGGAATAGCCACATCTATTTTTCCTTCCATTTTGAGTAATTCCCAAACGATTTCCCTCTCCGGTCTATCTATAAACTGAATTGCTTCTTCCGGAAAGCCCGTTTCTCTACAAGCTTCCTTTATTAGAGCAACTAAAGAACCGTTCGAGTGTATTGCTTCTTTTCCGCCTCTCAGGATTACCGCATTTGACGATTTCATACAAAGGGAGCTTGCTTCTATGGTGACGTTTGGTCTCGATTCGTAAACTATGAATATTACCCCTAACGGAACCCTCATTCTGCCGACTTTCAAGCCGTTAGGCAGGTTCCACATCTTTACGATTTCGCCCACCGGGTCGGGAAGACTTGCTACATCTCTGAGAACCTTTATCATGCCGTCTATTCTCTTGTCGTTTAGAATCAGCCTATCTATCACAGCAGACCTGAGGCCCATTTCTTTAGCTTTTTCTACGTCCTTTTTATTTTCCTCTTTTATATAATCGCGATTCTTGTCAATAAGCTCCGCGATTTTTAAAAGGGTAGCATTTTTAACAGAAGTCTCCAAAGAGGTAAGTTCCCTGAGGGTATTTCTTGCCTTTTCTACCTTCTCTTCTATGTAGTTTAGAATCTCTTCATTCAGGGCAGTCATAACTTTAAATTATAAATTGCGTTTAAATTAATAATCTCTATGGAAAGAGTTTTTCTGGAAAAGATTTTTAAGCTGGGAAGAGTGCCCGGAGGACTCCTCTTTTACGGCAAGGAAGGTAGCGGAAAAACGAAAACGGCACTTGATTTTTCCAAGGGTTTACTTTGCCAAAATAAAATCGCCTGGGGATGCGGAGAATGTCATTCCTGTAGATATATTTCAGAATTCACGGAAAAGTTTTTCAAGGAAGAGATAGAGGATTTAAAAGTTTACGAGGATAAGGATGGGAAAAAACAGTTTGTCTACCTTATGGGTGAACATCCCGACTTTATTATGGTAATTCCACACGGAAATTATATAAAGATAGACCAAATAAGAAAGGTAAAAGAATTTGCCCATATAAAACCGGCACTAAGCAAAAGGAAAGTGATAATTGTGGATGACGCCCACACAATGACTAATCAATCCGCTAATGCTATTTTAAAGGTTCTTGAAGAACCTCCTCCTGATACCACATTTATACTTACAACGAATAAACGTTCTGCAATACTTCCGACCATTCTTTCAAGAACATTTCAGGTAGAGTTCAAAGGCTTCTCTGTTCCTGAGATAAAAAAACTAGCCGGTGTAGATGATACCTTAGCGAGACTATCGGGTGGAAGTTTGAAAAAGGCTATTCTCTTAAAGGAGAATAGAAAACTAGTTGAAAAGGTTACTAATTTTCTAAAAAACGACCCGCTGGAAGTTTTTAAGATAGCTACGGAATTTGAAAAGTGGGATACGGATAAACAAAGTCTTTTCCTTGACCTTTTGGAACATTTCCTTACGGAAAAAGCACTGAAGGATAGGGAGAACGTAGAACAGTATTCCTCGATACTCGATAAAATAAGAATATTCAAAGAAGGCATTCCCAGAGGAATAAACGGAAGTTTGTGGCTGGTGCATATATCTTCTCAACTCTCATCCTGAAATATACTATTAAGGTGAGTTTGTTCATATTTTTCACAGGCTTTAACTTAATGGTTAAATAGGAGGTTTAAAATATGGAATATTTAAAAATCAGATATATAGATACCAATAAAATAGGAACTCTAGAGGATGTCGGACTCCCTCTTAAAAAGAATCAAAAAATTGTCGTGGAGGATGAAGAAAAAGGTGAAGATATAGTCGAAGTTCTGGGTTATTCCAAAGAACCTCCCAAGAACGAACTTAAACCGAGATTCGTAAGAATTGCTACAAAAAAGGATATAAATCTTTTCAATAAAAATCTCCGTGAGAGTAAAAAAGCTCTGGAGATATGTAAAGAGAAAGTGAAAGAACATAAACTCGATATGCATCTGCTCAAAGCTTACATTCCTCTGAATAGAAAAAAGGTTTTCTTTTACTATTTGGCTCAGCAAAGGGTTGATTTTAGAGCTTTGGTAAGGGACTTAGCCAAGATTTTCAAAAGAAGGATAGAAATGAGACAGGTTGGTGTCAGAGATGCGGTTCAGATGAAGGGTTGGATAGGAAGGTGTATGAGGGAAACCTGTTGTTCCCAGTTTGTGGAAACCTTTCAATCAATATCTCTTAATGATATAACGGAGCAAAATCTGCCTCTTTCTCCTTCAAAATTTACGGGTCCTTGTGGAAGATTAGTTTGTTGTATGGCCTTTGAGAGGGAAAACTACATCGTAAAATTCCTATTTCCTGAACCGGGAACGAAATTGTGTTATAACAAACAGGAAGTTACCCTTCTGGAAGTAGACCCCATTAGGGAGCTGGTTGTGATTGAATACGAAGAAAACGGTAAAAAAGTTGAACTAAGCATAAAAGATTTACTTCCTCAGGGTTTTGAAAGGGCTATTGAGCACTGCAGGAGCTGCGGAGGATGCTGTAGAAGAGGTGTTTACGAAGAGGCCACGGAACATGAAATTGTCGGAAGTCTTACAGAGTGAATTGAATAAACTTTTTTTATTTGAGCTTGAAGATGGGTATACCATTGAATCCGTATTCTACAGAGGAGACACACTATGTGTATCAACACAGGTAGGCTGTCCTGTTAGATGTTCCTTTTGTGCTTCGGGAAAAAATGGACTGATAAGAAATCTTACGTGGGAAGAAATATACAACCAGTATGCTCTATTGAAAGATAAATATCCAATCAGGCGTATAGCCGTTGCGGGTATAGGAGAGCCTCTGATTAATTGGAAGAATGTAAAAGAAGCTTTCTACAGGTTCAAAAAAGAAGGTTTAAAGGTCTCATTCTACACTACAGGATTCCCCACTAAGCACTTAAAAGAGCTTCTGAATTTGCCCCATGCGGGTGTAACTATATCCATTCATTCCCTAAAAGATGAAGTTAGGAAATATTTAATGCCGTATGCTGGAAAACTTGAAGATTTGATAAAAGTTTTAAAAGAAGAACTGCCTAAACTCTCAAAAAGAAAGAGAAACAAAGTAAACCTTGCGTACTTGTTAATGAAAAATGTTAACGATTCCGAAGAAGAATTAAGGTCTCTTGCAATGTTGGCAAAAGAACTCGGAGTTGGTATAGCTCTCCTTTACTATAACAAGACTTCTGAGTTTGAACCCGTATCCGAAAAAGAATATGAGGAAGCTTTTCTTTTACTTCGCTCTTATGGAATCAGGGTTACCCTATCTACACGCTTCAGAAAGGATAAATTGGGAGGATGCGGAACTCTTGTAGTAAATAGAAACAAAAAAGTAACCGTTTAAGAAAACTCTAAAGATATACTCTATAAAACCACGAGTTCAAGGTCTACTTTTGAAAGCGGTTCTCCTGTGCCGTTCTTGATTACCACTATATTCTCCAACCTTACGCCGAATTTTCCCGGCAGATAAATACCGGGCTCTATTGTGAAAACCATCCCTTCTTCAATGGGAATTTTGGCATCATCACCCTTATAATAAACTCTCGGAAACTCGTGTATTTCCACTCCAACGCCGTGGCCTGTTGAATGGGTAAAGAACTGTCCATATCCCTTTTTTTCTATATAATCTCTCGCCGCTTTATCTACGTCCCCAATAGTATTACCTACCTTTGCTTTTTCAATAGCCCTCAAATGTGCTTCCTTTACTATTTCGTAAACCTTCTTAAACTCTTCTGAAGGTTTTCCTATGTAGATTGTTCTCGTAAAGTCGGTACAGTACCCTTTCCACAAAAGTCCCATATCTATTAAGAGTGGTGCATTCTCCCTTATTTTTTTTCTTGAAGTTTCCCAGTGGGGTATTGCCGAATGTTCTCCGCTTGCAACTATCGCGGGGAAGCTTTCACCTTCTCCATTTTTTTCAAAAATTTTTCTTACGATAAATCCTCTCACCTGGAGTTCTGTCATTCCCGGTTTTACGAAGTTCAGCAGTTCATTGTAAATCTCATCACTCCTCTTTACTCCTTCTTTCATAATTTTTATTTCTTCATCGGTTTTTATAACTCTTATGCCTTTTAAAAAGTTTGAGAATCCTACCCACTTCACATGTTTTGCTTTAAGTTTTTTCCTGAAGGTGCAGCTTACTTTATCCTCCTCAAATCCAACGTATTTCAATCCCTTTTCCTTCAGGAAATTTTTTATTACCTTAAACGGATTCCCTTTTATAAGATGAACTTCCCAGTCCGTGAGCTGAGCTTTTGCTCTCTCAAAATAACGTGCGTCCGTAAGGAAGTACTTTTCGGATGGGGTAAGTATGGCGTATGCATGTGTAGAATGAAAACGGGAAAGATAAAATACGTTTGGCTGGGAAGTGAACATAAAAGCGTCTATATCCTTCCTCTTTATAAGTTCTTGAACTTCCAGTATTCTCATCTTAAAACTCCACTACGCTAAAAATGTCATTCCAGAAGTTTGGATAAGATATAGCAACACATTCAGGATTGTCTATGATAACTTCTTCATCTGTAATTAGACCTGCAACTGTAAAAGCCATAGCAATTCTGTGGTCGTTGAAAGTTTCTATCTTTGCTCCCTTCAACTTCTCAGTTCCCTCTATGATAAATCCGTCTTCCAGTTCTTCAACTTGTACTCCCATTTTTCTGAGGTTAAGAGTTATCGCTTTAATCCTATCACTCTCTTTATATCTAAGCTCCTTAGCTCCGCGAACCTCGGAAACTCCTTCCGCAAGAGCCATCAGAACAGCAAGTATGGGAATCTCATCTATTAGTGTAGGAACTTCTGAAGGGTTTACTTTTACGGCTTTAAGACGGCTAACCGGTTTTACCACTATATCCGCAACGGGTTCATTTGACACTTCCTTAAAATCTTCAAATTTTATATCCGCTCCCATTTCCAAAAGCTTTCTGAAAAAACCATCCCTCGTTGGATTAAGTAAAACCTCTTTGAGTATTAACTGACCCTCCGGAGCAAGCGTTGCTAACGCCGCAAAGTAAGCTGCAGAAGAAGGGTCTGCGGGACAGTAAACTTCTGTTCCTTGAAGTTCTTGCCCGCCTTTTACCTTTATCATGTGTCCTTTCTCCTCAGGTATGGTGATTACTTCTCCTCCGAAAAGTTTTAACATTCTTTCCGTGTGGTCTCTTGAAAGGTACGGTTCCAAAACTTCGGTAATCCCTTCGGCTCGGAGTCCTGCTAAAAGCAGTGCGGTTTTTACTTGAGCGGAAGCTCTCTTATTAAAATAGGAAATACCCTTTAGCTTTCCTCCCCTTATCGCTATCGGGAGTTTGTTCCCCTCTTCTCTTCCTTCTATATTTGCCCCCATATTTCTCAAGGGTTCTACTACTCTGAGCATAGGTCTTTGTCTTAAGCTTTCATCACCGGTAATTACACTAAAGAATGGTTGCGTCGATAACACTCCCGCCATAATCCTTGCAGTAGTTCCGGAATTTTTAGCATCCAAAATATCTTCGGGTTCCCTGAAAATATAATTTCTTCCCTTTATGATAACTCTATCCGATTCCTCCTGTACTTCAGTTCCTAACATTTTCAGAATTTGGAGCGTTGCTTTAGTATCCTCGGAAAATAAAGGTTTTATAACTTCCGTTTCTCCTTGGGCTAAGGCTCCGAGTATAAAAGACCTATGGGTTATAGATTTATCGGAAGGTACCCTGAGATTTCCTTGAACCCTCTTAATTTTTTCTACTTTCTGCATAACTAAATATCATACGGCCAGAACTCTGTTGACTTCCTCTATGGAAGTTATCCCCTTTTTAACCTTAATTAGCCCGTCCTGATAAAGGGTTCTCATACCTTTTTCTATGGCTTTTTTCCTAATTTCATCATGTGTAGCTCCTCTGATAATCAGGGTTTTTATATCTTCGTCTACTTCCAATATTTCATGAACAGCAGTTCTGCCTTTATACCCTGTGTTATTACAGTATTCACATCCCCCCTCTCGGGCTTTGTATATTGTGATTTCTTCGGAAGGGTCATTAATCAATCCCAACTGCAAAAGAACATCTTTAGGTAGTTTAGCCTCTTCTTTACATCTGGGACAAAGCTTTCTTATCAATCTTTGAGCTACTACGAGAACGAGAGAGCTTCCCACGAGAAAAGGTTCTATTCCCATGTCAACGAGTCTGGTTACCGTTGTAGGTGCATCGTTTGCGTGAACTGTAGAGAATACCAAATGTCCTGTGAGTGATGCTCTTATGGCTATTTCAGCGGTTTCGGTATCTCTTATCTCTCCCACTAAGATGATATCCGGGTCTTGTCTTAAGAAAGCTCTCAAAACATTTGCAAAAGTCAGTCCTATTCTTTCATTTACCTGAACCTGATTTATCCCGGGAATGGAGACTTCAACGGGGTCTTCCGCTGTCATAATGTTAACTTCTGGAGTATTTCTCTCCATAAGGGAAGCATATAGAGTCGTGGGTTTAACCCAACCCGGAGGACCAGATACAAGTATAAATACCCAGAGTTTACATATTTATTTT
>QNXQ01000196.1 GCA_003978875.1 Aquifex sp.
CAGCTTACGAAGAGGAAAACTACGTAATTGCTCAAAGCACACCTATTGATAAGGAAGGAAAGCTCCAAGCGGAGTTTGTATTAGCAAGACATAAAAATGACATAAGGTTAGTAAAACCCGAACAGGTGGATTATATAGACATATCTCCAAGACAGGTAATATCACCTTCTTCATCCCTAATACCGTTCCTTGAGCACGACGACGCGAACAGAGCTCTAATGGGTTCAAACATGCAAAGACAGGCAGTACCTCTCATATTCACACAAGCTCCCCTTGTAGGAACGGGAATGGAGAAAAAGATAGCCAGAGATTCACACGCCGTGGTAGTAGCAAAAAGAGGAGGAGTAGTAGAGGAAGTAGACAGTTCCAGAATAATTATCAGGGTAAATCCAGAGGAGATAAACTTAGACGACCCTCTGGATATAGGTATAGACATTTATGAACTAAGAAAGTTCCAAAGAACAAATCAAAAGACCTGTATAAATCAAAGACCCATAGTAAGAAAAGGAGAAAAGGTTGAAAAGGGACAGATAATAGCGGATGGACATTCCACGGACAGAGGAGAACTTGCTCTAGGAAAAGATGTTTTAGTCGCCTTTATGCCTTGGAGAGGTTATAACTTCGAGGACGCTATAGTTATATCTGAAAGATTGGTAAAAGAAGATGTTTACACATCAATACATATAGAAGAACTGGAAGCCGAAGCGAGGGAAACAAAAGTAGGAGACGAGGAAATAACGAGACAAATTCCCGGAGTTCCCGAAAAAGCACTTGCACACCTGGACGAGCACGGAATTGTAAAGGTAGGTACATACGTAAAACCCGGTGATATTTTGGTAGGAAAGGTAACACCGAAAGGAGAAACCAAACTTACCCCTGAAGAAAAACTGCTTCAAGCTATCTTCGGTGAGAAAACCAGGGACGTTAAAGACGCTTCATTAAGATGTCCTCCCGGTGTCGAAGGAATAGTTATAGATGTTCAGGTATTTACCAGAAAAGGAACAGGCAATAAAAAAGACCTCTTGTCACAAAAGGTTGAAAGGGAAGAGCTTGAAAATCTCGAACAGGAGCTAGAAAAGAAGAAGAACCTCATAATAACCGGAAGAGATAAAGTTCTCAAAGGTTTAATTCTCGGTAAGAAGATAGAAAAAGATGTAAAGATAGGAAGGAAGAGCTTAAAGAAAGGTACAGAAATTACGGAAGACATCTTGGGAGACTTTATCAACTTTATACTGGCTAAACCTGAAAACTTCTTTGAAGATGAAGAGCTTATAAGGAAGATTAGGGAAATATCAGAACGTTCAAAGATACAGATAGATATGCTTAACAAGGTTTACGAAGAAAAGAAGGAAACTCTCCTTAAAAGAAGAGACCTGCCCCCCGGAGTAATCACACTTGTAAAGGTATTCATCGCTAACAAGAGAAAAATCAAAGTCGGGGACAAGATGGCGGGAAGACACGGAAACAAGGGTGTCATATCCGTAGTTCTTCCCGTAGAGGATATGCCTTTCTTACCGGACGGAACACCGGTAGATATAGTTCTTAACCCCTTGGGTGTTCCTTCACGTATGAACGTCGGTCAAATTCTTGAAACCCACTTGGGATGGGCAGCTAAAGAACTCGGAAAGAAGATAGGAGAAATGATAAATAAAGGTCTGGACAGAAAGGCGATTACCGAATACCTCAAAGAAATATACGCAATAGGAGATAAGGATGGTGAAAATGCCAAGTTTATAGAAGAATTCCTGAATTCCCTTTCCGATGAGGAATTCTGGTCTGTTGTAAGAGATTACGCCGATAGAGGAATCCCAATGGCTACTCCTGCTTTCGAAGGAGCCGATGAAAGTGCTATAAAAGAACTTCTTAAAAAGGCAGGTCTCCCTGAGAGCGGTAAGACTATTCTCTACGACGGAAGAACAGGTGAACCTTTCGACTTCGAAGTAACCGTTGGATACATGCACATGCTCAAGCTCATACACATGGTAGATGACAAGATACACGCTAGGTCCACAGGTCCTTACTCCCTTGTCACCCAGCAGCCTCTTGGAGGAAGAGCTCAGTTCGGAGGTCAGAGACTCGGAGAAATGGAAGTTTGGGCTCTGGAAGCTCACGGAGCTGCGTACACACTCCAGGAAATGCTTACCGTTAAGTCTGACGACGTAGAAGGAAGATCAAAAGTTTACGAAGCAATAGTTAAAGGTAAATACACTTACACACCGGGTATACCTGAATCCTTCAAGGTTCTCGTAAGAGAACTAAAAGCACTCAGTCTAAACGTCAAGTGTATGAATGGTGAAGAGAAGCCTTGTGACGAAGTTGAAATTAAAGAGGAGGAAGAAAAATGAGTGAAAAAGGAAGGGGTATTTTCCCCTTCTCAAAAATTAAGTTAATGTTAGCTTCTCCTGAAGATATCAGAAGTTGGTCTCACGGTGAAGTAAAAAGACCCGAAACCTTAAACTACAGAACCCTTAAACCCGAAAAAGATGGCTTATTCTGTGCAAAGATTTTTGGACCTATAAAAGATTATGAATGTCTCTGTGGAAAATATAGAGGAAAGAGATACGAAGGAAAAATTTGTGAAAAGTGTGGAGTAGAGGTTACAACTTCTTACGTAAGAAGACAAAGATTTGGTCATATAGAACTCGCCGCTCCGGTAGTTCATATATGGTTTTTGAAAAGCACTCCCTCTAAGATAGGAACCCTACTTAATTTAACCTCCCGTGATGTTGAAAGAGTAGCCTATTTCGAATCCTATTTGGTCATAGAGTATCCAAACGAAGAAGAAGAAGAAAAGTTTGAAAAAGATGAAACAACAATTCCCTTAAACGATGGAATTTCCACCAAGTGGGTAAAGCTCCACGTAGTAAATGAAGAAGAGTTTGAAGAAAAATACGCATTCACCATAGACGAAAAATACGAATACGGAATGGGAGCAGAAATACTTAAAGAAGTTCTTTCCAAATTAGACTTAGAAGCTTATTCCCGCAAACTCAAAGAAATAGTAAAACCTTACAGCATAGGTTTTGAAGAACTAGGAAAGGAACTGGGAGAAAAGTATAAGAACCTATATCAGAAACTTATAAAAGTAATAGCGGATGACTTCAGAGCTTACGGCGTTGAGATAAAAGGTCTCGAGAATTACGGTCTTTCCTTAGAACAAGCAATTCACAGAATTCTTAATGAAGAACTTTATCTCAACGTAGATACAGGAGAAATACACGTAGAAGATTGTGGAGACTCTTGCCTCACCGGAAGAGAAGCTATAAAAACCTACTATGAAAGAGTAAGAGAACACAAGAAAGACATTCCTATATTTGAAAAAATTAAAGAAGATATCAGAACTACAGTTCTGAGAGAGGTTTCCGAAGCAAGAATAAGGAAAGCTTTAAGAACACTTCAATTAGTAGAAGGATTTAAAAAGAGTGGAAATAGACCCGAATGGATGATTCTGGAAGTCCTCCCCGTTCTTCCTCCTGAACTGAGACCTTTGGTAGCTCTCGACGGTGGAAGATTTGCTACTTCAGACCTAAATGACCTCTACAGAAGAGTTATAAACAGAAATAACAGATTAAAAAGACTGATAGAACTCAACGCTCCGGACATAATTATCAGAAACGAAAAGAGAATGCTCCAGGAAGCTGTTGATGCATTGATAGATAACGGCAAGAGAGGAAATCCCGTTAAACAAAATGGAAGACCTCTCAAATCCCTTGCAGATTACCTGAAAGGTAAACAGGGAAGATTTAGGCAAAATCTCCTCGGAAAGAGGGTTGACTACTCCGGACGTTCCGTAATAGTGGTAGGTCCTGAACTCCAAATGCACCAATGCGGTCTTCCCAAAATAATGGCTTTAGAACTCTTTAAACCCTTCGTTTACAGAAGACTGGAAGAAAAGGGTTATGCTACCTCTATTAAACATGCAAAGAGACTGGTAGAACAAAAGACTCCTGAAGTTTGGGAATGTCTTGAAGAAGTTGTAAAACAACACCCGGTACTGCTCAACAGAGCTCCTACACTACACAGACCATCAATACAAGCCTTTGAACCCGTTCTTGTAGAAGGTAAAGCTATACAACTTCACCCATTAGTATGTCCACCGTTCAACGCGGACTTTGACGGAGACCAAATGGCTGTTCACGTTCCACTGGGAATAGAAGCTCAGCTTGAATCCTACATACTCATGCTCTCCACCCAGAATATTCTATCTCCCGCACACGGAAAGCCTCTCACCATGCCCTCCCAAGATATGGTTCTGGGAACCTATTACATAACCCATGACCCGATACCCGGAAGAAAAGGAGAAGGAAAAGTTTTCTTCAGCTTCGAAGAGGTTATAAAAGCCCTTGACCTCGGATACGTGGATATACACGCCAAGATAAAGGTAAAAGTAGGCAATGAATGGATTGAAACCACACCGGGAAGAGTTCTGTTCAACTCTATAATGCCCGAAGGGCAACCCTTTGTAAATGAAACACTTGATAAGAAGGGGCTTTCCAAACTCATAACCAGACTTTATATAGCTGTAGGAAATGAAGAAACGGTTAAATTCCTTGATAGAGTAAAAGAACTGGGATTCCTAAGGTCAACACTGGCAGGTATATCTATAGGTATTGAGGACTTACAGGTGCCTAAAGCAAAAGAAAAGATAATAAAGGATGCATTAAAGAAAACCGAGGAAATTTGGAATCAATACGTTCAAGGAATTATCACCAATAAGGAAAGATATAACAGAATTATCGACGTTTGGTCTGAAGCTACCAATATGGTTTCCAAGGCAATGTTCGATGAAATCGAGAAATCTAAAAGATTGGAGAACGGAAAGGAATTCCCCGGAACGTTTAATCCCATATACATGATGGCAATTTCCGGAGCGAGAGGAAACAGAGACCAGATAAGACAGCTTGCTGGAATGAGAGGACTTATGGCAAAACACTCGGGTGAGTTTATAGAAACTCCCATAATTTCAAACTTCAGGGAAGGATTATCAGTTCTCGAATACTTCATATCTACCTACGGTGCAAGAAAAGGTCTTGCCGATACCGCTCTCAAAACCGCTTTCGCCGGATACCTTACAAGAAGATTGGTGGATGTTGCACAGGATATCACTATCACAGAGAAAGACTGCGGAACCGTTAAAGGCTTTGAAATGGAACCCATTGTGGAAGCCGGAGAAGAGAGGGTTTCTCTCAAAGAGAGAATATTCGGCAGAGTTCTCGCCGAAGATGTAAAAGATCCTTACACAGGTGAGGTAATAGCAAGAAGAAACGAAGTGGTAGATGAAAAGCTCTCTGAGAAAATAGCAAGAGCTGGTATAGAAAAGGTAAGGGTAAGGTCTCCTCTTACCTGTGAAGCTAAACACGGCGTATGTGCTATGTGCTATGGATGGGACCTATCCCAGAGAAAGATAGTATCCGTCGGAGAAGCTGTAGGAATCATAGCGGCACAGTCTATCGGAGAACCCGGAACTCAGCTTACAATGAGAACCTTCCACATAGGTGGTGCTGCAACGGCACAGAAGGTTCAAAACTTCGTAAAAGTTGAAAGCGATGGAATAGTCAAATACTACAATATAAAGGTCGTTGTAAACAGAAAGGGTGAAAGAATTAACATAGCAAAAGATGCAGCTATAGGTATAGTTGATAAAGAAGGAAGATTACTTGAGAGACATACTATACCTTACGGTGCAAGGCTTCTTGTTGAAGATGGTGATGAAGTAAAAGCAGGTACAAAACTTGCAGACTGGGACCCGTTCAATACATACATCATTGCCGAAGTAGGTGGAAAAGTAGAACTCAGAGACATTATCTTAGACGTAACCGTAAGGGAAGAAAGGGACATAATTACCGGAAAAACTGCAACAGTTGTATCTTTCATGAGACCTAAGGATGCAATGCTTCACACCCCCAGAATTGCGGTAATCACCGAGGATGGCCAAGAATACATCTACGACCTTCCTGTAAATGCTATTCTGAATATTCCTTCTGAAAAGCTTTCTTTAGAGTGGAGAGTATGTCCGACATGTTCCGAATCGGAAGAAACGACAATACAGCACCAGTACTATGTAGTTAAAGATTTAGAAGTTCAACCCGGTGATATACTCGCCAGAATTCCTAAGGAAACTGCAAAGGTAAGGGATATCGTCGGTGGTCTGCCAAGAGTTGAGGAACTGTTTGAAGCGAGAAAACCCAAGAATCCCGCAATACTCAGTGAAATAGACGGTTACGTAAAGATTTACGAAGATGCAGATGAAGTAATCATATTTAACCCCAAGACAGGTGAAACCAGAAAATACTCCATCAAGAGAGATGAGTTAATCCTTGTAAGACACGGGCAATACATAAGAAAGGGACAAAAGATTACCGAAACTAAGGTTGCGGATATAGACGGTCAGGTAAGGATTAAAGGTAAAGGTTTCAAAGTTATCGTTTACAATCCCGAAACAGGTCTACAAAGAGAGTACTTCGTTCCAAAAGGAAAATTCCTACTGGTCAAAGAAGGTGATTATGTAAAAGCAGGAGATCCGCTTACAGACGGAACACCTGTTCCCGAGGAAATCCTCAGAATTAAGGGAATTGAGGAACTCGAAAAATTCCTACTCAAAGAAGTTCAAATGGTATACAAACTCCAAGGTGTTGATATTAACGACAAACACTTCGAAATTATCATTAAGCAAATGCTCAAGAAAGTGAGAATCATAGACCCCGGAGATAGCAGATTCCTTGTAGGTGAAGAAGTAGACAAGGAGGAACTTGAAGAGGAAATTCAGAGAATTAAACTAGAGGGTGGAAAACTTCCCAAAGCAGAACCTGTACTCGTCGGTATTACAAGAGCTGCTCTATCTACAAGAAGCTGGATTTCCGCAGCTTCATTCCAAGAAACTACAAGAGTTCTTACCGATGCCTCCGTAGAAGGAAAGATAGATGAATTAAGAGGTCTCAAAGAGAATGTAATTATCGGAAACCTCATACCCGCTGGAACAGGAGTTGATGAATACAGAGAAGTAGAAGTTATTCCCGTAGAAGAAAAAGTTTTAGAAGAAAAACCTCAACCCTCTGAAGGAAACCCCGAACCCTAAGGGGTTTCCTTTTTAAAAATTTTCTTTAATAAAAATAAAACTGCCGTTATCCAAACAAATTCATGAGATGAAGAGTTACATCCTCCATTACCTTCTTCTGAGTTCAACGTGGATATATATACCCCTTGTCCAAAAAGAAAAACCTTTCTGGTTTCATTTTCAAAGTTTATATATAATAAACCGCTAAAATCTTTCCCCGAGATAGGTTTAAAAGCCACATTAATTTTACACTCTTCAAACGGACTTAATGAAGTATTGGTACAGTTTTCGTCCTTTACATAAAAACCTTCTCCTTGGATATAAACATTTAGGGTTTTCAGTTGTTTTTTGCCTGTACTTCTTACTGTGACTTGTAAAACTTTTTCATTGCCTACATCAACACTTCCGAAGTTTATTTCTGAAGTAGAGAGACAAGCCTTTTGAGAACTTTCCCCAATAAGCAAGTTATAAAGGTCTAGAGTATTGCAGGTATAACTTTTTCCATCGTAAACTGGAGAGTTTTTACCCGTAAGCAATATTTCGTTTTTCGCTTCAATAAAGGAAATATTCGGATTCTTAGAAAAAAGCAATGCGACAGCTCCCGTCACAAAAGGAGCAGCCATGGAAGTGCCTGAAGCTAAAACCAGAGAAGCTTCACAGCTGTCTGCATACCTGCCAATATACAGGCTTGCTATATCTTCACCAGGAGCAAAAATATCTACCGTGCGATATCCGTAATGGGAGAAGTAAGCAGGATTACCACTTCTGTTATACGCTCCTACACATATTTTGTTTTCCAAATTGTAATTGCAGGGGTAAAAATCTATAGTATCGTTGTTTTTCCCTTCATTACCTGCAGCAGTAATGTACAAACCGTTGAAAGACTTTATTGTGTCATATTGAATTTGACTAAAGGGATATTCTCCTCCGTAGCTTGCATTTACGGTTACTATTCTTAAACCTTTTTTATTTATCAGGGTCTTTATATATTCAAAACATGCAATTTCCCCTGCAACGTCACCAAATCCTCCACTACTTAAAAATTTACAGGGAATAATCTTTACATTCCAAGCTACACCGGGAATTAAAAGCCCATTGTTTCCTAAAGCTCCTATTATGCCGGCTACGTGGGTTCCGTGGCCATCGTCATCAAGGGCATCTGGAGCATTACATCCTTCAGCGTTAGGGTTGTAACGTCCTTCTGGATAGCAAAGAACATTTACACCGTAACAGTCATCTACATAACCATTTCTATCGTTATCTATACCGTCATAACAAACTTCACCGGGATTCTTCCAAAGATTTTCCCTTAAATCTGGGTTGTTATAATCCACACCAGTATCAAATAGTGCGACGTATACCTCATAACTCCCGGTAGTAATATCCCATGCTTTTTCCGCGTTTACAGATTTTAAATCCCATCTGAGTGTATAACAGGTATCGTTGGGAATAGCAAGTGTTTTGAGGACAGAATTTTCTTCGAGTATAAAATCTTTGTTGATAGTCAAGGTGTTTAAAAGGGTATTATCTTCAGGAATATCTAACAAATATACGTCCTCTGAAACTTTCTTTTTGACGAAAGTCTCCAAATAAGGAGGAAGATTTCCTTTTAAAAGGTATTCTTTTCCGTAGGAGAATCCCAAGAGAGCAATTAACAATAAAATCCTTTTCATTGGTATCATTTTATATTCACGGAGGGGAGAAAATGTTCAGCCTAAAAGAACCTCTCAAAGGATACGAAGTGAAGGTAGGATTACTGCCTGTGGAAAAAATTAAAATTCCGACTATACAGAGGGACATATCGGAGACCCTTGTCAAAAGACTTATGACTAGTATAGAGAAGGTGGGATTTGTAGACCCGATTTTGGTTATTGAAGGAGAAGGAGGCTTCTACGAAGTAATAAACGGTCAGCACAGATTGAGAGCAGCTGAACTTTTAGGACTCAGAGAAATCCCTGCAATCATTTTACCGCCTGAGACTAAGGATTACATAATATCCCTGAATGTGGAAAAAGCTCCAAATCTCAAGGATAAAGCCCATCAGGCTTATGAAATATTTATGAAATACTTAAAGGAACATCCGCAAATGGAGGAAATAGAGTTAGAGATGAAGGTGGAAGAACCCTACTTCCTTACCGTAGGATTCATTACCGATAGATTCGGAGAAAAGAGATTTCCTGCATACGCCTTTGAAAAAGTCCTAAGGAAAGTAGATGAATTTTTAATCCTTCCTTTAGAGGAAGCTGAGAAAGAAAGGGAAAAAAGAGCAAATGTAGTGAGAGATGTAAGAGAAGTTATGGAAGAAAAATATCAGGAATTAGGGCTAAACAACGCTCTTCATAAGGAGGCAATAATCTCAAAGGCTTTCCAGATGGTATACGGAAAAAGAGTTAGGAAAGTGGAAGATGATTTTTATACCGCCTTTGAAAAGATAAAAGATGCTATACCTAAGGTTTCCTTCACAGAGGAAGAGTTAGAAGAGTTTTAAAGTTGTGGTAAAATGTGAAAGTAAAATGGACAACTTATTTATAGAGATAGGTTGTGAGGAACTTCCCGCATCCGTTATAAACCCTGCCCTTGAATTTTTAAAGGATAAGATTAACGAAATTTTAAAAGCTAAGGAAGTAGAACTTTTTGGAACTCCTCGCAGGCTTGCCCTTTACTTTAAAGACTTTAAAAATGTAACTGAAGAAAAGGAAGAGATAATCTGGGGTCCTCCTAAAAATATTGCTTACGATGAGCAGGGAAAACCAACAAAAGCGTTAGAGGGTTTCTTGAGGAAAAATGACGCTACACTTGAAGAGGTAAGAATATTAAAAAAAAATAAAGGTGAGTATGTAGCTATAGTAAGAAAAATCGTTGAAAAAACACCTATTGAAAAGCTTGAAGAAACTTTCGAAGAGATATTACTCTCAATTCCCTTCCCAAAAAGAATGAAATGGACGTCCTCTAAGAAGATAACCTTCTCAAGACCTGTAAGGTGGATAGTTGCCCTTTATAACAACGAGCCTATTAATCTCAAATTTGGTAATTTAAAATCTTCTACAAAAACAAAGGGACATAGATTTCTATCTCCAAAAGAAATAGAAATTAAGGATGCTGAAAATTACGAAACTCTCCTCAAACAACACTTTGTAATTCCAAGATTTGAAGAAAGAAAAAGGATTATTGAAGAAGAAATAAATAGAATCTCCAAAGAGTTAGGAGGTATTCCATCCTATCCAGAGGGTTTGATTGAAGAAGTTGCCAATTTAGTGGAGTATCCCTTTGCGGTTTTGGGGTCGTTTAGCGAAAAATATCTTGAGCTTCCTCCGCTCGTTATAGTTACCGTAGCTGCTCATCATCAAAGATTTTTCTGTATAGAAAAAGATGGTAAGCTTTTGAACTACTTCATAGGCATAAGCAATAATAAACCCAACGAAAAGATAAGGAAAGGTTATGAAAAGGTATTAAGGGCAAGATTAGAAGATGCCCTTTTCTTTTATAGAGAAGATCTCAAAAAAGACTTAAAGAAGTTAATACCGTCTTTGAAAAAAGTGGTTTTCCATCCCAAGATAGGCTCTATGTATGAAAAAGAGGAAAGGATGGAAAAAATAGCTAAAAAGTTATGTCCCTTCTTTAATTGCTCCTGGGAAAAGGTAAAGACTGCGGTATACCTTTCTAAAGTTGATATTCTCACAGAAATGGTAAAAGAATTAGATGAACTTCAAGGGTATATGGGATATATATATGCTTCAAAACAAGGTTACTATGAAGAAGTAGCAAAAGCCCTATGGGAGCAGTACCTTCCTAAAGGCCTTGAAGATAGAGTTCCTGAAACCACTATAGGTACTATACTATCTCTCAGCGATAAAATCGATAACCTATATTCCTTCTTTAAAATAGGTGAAATTCCAAAGGGAAGTTCTGACCCTTACGGGCTGAGAAGAAGTGCCTTCGGAATTATAAAAATACTTCACGAAAAAGCCCTTGATGTAAATCTTGCGGATTTTAAGGAAATTTACGGAGAATTTAAACACTTTACGGACTTGGAGGAGTTTCTAAAACAAAGGCTTATAAGTTATCTGGAAAATTATCCGATAGACTTAGTCAGAGCTGTTCTAAAAGTGTACTCTCCTTTTGAACCCTACAAGGTAATAAGGAATGTGGAAACTCTCTATAAAGCTAGCCAATCTCCAGATTTTGCCACCCTCGTTGAAGGGGCAAAGAGGGTAATAAGGATAATTCCTAAAGACTGGCAAGAAGTTTCCGTAAAAGAAGAACTCTTTCAAAGGGCAGAAGAGAAAGAGCTATACACAAGGGTAAAGGAATTCGAGGAAAAATCTATAGAAAATCCATTAGAACTGTTGCCTCTAAAAATGTATATAGATAACTTCTTTGACAATGTTAAAGTGATGGCCGAGGATGAAAACATAAAAAATAACAGGTTGGCACTACTCAAAAGAGTTGAAAATTTATTTAAAAAGTTTGGAGATTTTAACGAAATTGTTATAAAGGAGGGCAATGATGTCTCAAGATAAAAGTAAAGCCCTGGTTCTCTGGTTAGATGAGGTAACAATAGAAGACATACCTGTTGCAGGTGGAAAGAATGCTTCTTTAGGAGAGATGATAAGAAATCTTTCTCCACTGGGAGTTAAGATTCCTTACGGATACGTAATTACAGCTAACGCTTACTATTACTTTCTTGACTATAACAATCTAAGGGACAAGATAAGGCAGATTATCGAGGGATTGAATGTAGATGATATAAAAGATTTACAAAGGAGGGGACATGAGGTAAGGGAACTGATAAGAGGCGGTGAATTCCCACCGGATTTAGAACAGGCTATAAAAGAATACTATAAAAAACTCTCGGAAAAATACAACACCCACGCTGTAGACGTTGCCGTACGATCTTCTGCTACTGCGGAAGACCTTCCTGATGCTTCCTTTGCAGGACAACAGGAAACTTACCTTAATGTTGTCGGAGCAGAAAACGTTCTGATAGCTATAAAAAATTGCTTTGCCTCCCTTTTTACGGACAGAGCTATTGTCTACAGGGAAAGGTTTGGGTTCGATCACTTTAAAGTAGGAATAGCGGTAGGCGTACAAAAAATGGTCCGTTCAGACCTCGGAGCTTCAGGTGTTATGTTTACCCTTGACACGGAATCCGGGTTCAAGGACGTAGTTGTTATAAACGCTTCCTACGGACTCGGTGAACTCCTCGTAAGAGGAGAAGTAACTCCGGATGAGTACATAGTATTTAAACCAACCCTAATGCAAGGTTACGCTGCAATTATCGAGAAAAAACTGGGAAGAAAAGACAGAAAGATGATTTATGGAACAGGAGATGAAAGGGTAAAAATAGTAAACGTTTCTAAAGAGGAACAGAAAAAGTTTGCTCTCAGCGACGATGAAATACTACAGCTTGCCAAATGGGCAGTGTTGATAGAAGACCATTACTCAAAGAAAAAAGGAAGATGGACACCGATGGACATAGAGTGGGCTAAGGATGGAGTTTTAAACGAACTTTTTGTCGTACAGGCCAGACCTGAAACAGTACATTCACGAAAGAAGAATAACGTAATAAGTATTTATAAAATAAAAACCGCTGAAGAAGAAAGAAGAAGCAGAGCAATTGCCAAAGGTATAGCGGTTGGAGATAAAATAGCGACAGGAAAAGCCAGAGTTCTCTTTGATTTAAAAGAAGCAGACCAGTTCCAAGAAGGGGAAATTCTCATAACGGATATAACAGACCCGGATTGGGAACCCATCATGAAAAAAGCGGCCGCAATAGTGACTAACCGTGGTGGTCGAACCTGCCACGCAGCGATT
>QNXQ01000033.1 GCA_003978875.1 Aquifex sp.
AGGGGAACAGGTAAGTCATCCCTGGTAAAAGCACTTCTCGGTATGTTCGGGAACGAGGGTTTGAGAATAATTCAAATTAATAAAAGTGAAATTCCCGAACTTGCCCAGCTGTATGAGATTTTAAGAGATAAAAACCAGCGGTTTATTCTCTTTTTTGATGACCTCTCTTTTGAACCTCACGATGATGCCTTTAGAATACTTAAATCCCTTATGGATGGAGATGTTGAAGAAAGACCCGGTAATGTTCTTGTCTACGCTACGACAAACAGAAGGCATTTGATACCCGATACGGAAGAAAAGGAAAGATTTCCTGAAGAAACTCTGCAGGAGAGAATTTCCTTAGTGGAGAGATTCGGAATAAGAATTCAATTTCCTCCTATGGATAAGAAACTATATTTAAAAGCAGTTGAAACGTATCTAAAAGAATACGGAGTAGAGGTTAATGAAGAAATAGAAAGAGAAAGCCTCAAATGGGCAACAGAAAGAGGAAGTTTCTCAGGAAGAACAGCCTATCAGTTTGTAAAGGACTTTATAGGTAAAGTTAAGATACGGGAAAGTTCTTAACGGTATCTACAAGAAATTTAACCTTTTCAAATTCCATATCCGGACTAATACCGTGACCCAGATTGAATATGTACCTGGTTTTTACAGGAATTCTTTTTAAGAGTGCTTCCGTTTTTTCCTTAATAGTTTCCTTGCTTGCGTAAAGAACACTCGGTTCTAAATTCCCTTGCAGAGCTTTATCGTAGAGATTGTAAAGTTCGGGAATATCCACACTCCAGTCTACAGAAAGAGCATCAGCAGGGTAATCCATTGCGATGTCTATAAAAGCAGCAGATCCTCTGAAAAAGTAGATTAACGGAATATCGGAAAATTCCTTTAATGTGCTTAAAAGATAATTCACATAAGGATAAACGTATTCGTTGTAATCTTCGTAACTTAAGTGATTTACCCAGCTATCAAAAATTTGTATCACATCCGCACCCGCTTTTATTTGTTCTTTTAGATATATAGCTACAGTTTCTGTAAGAATGTCCATAATCTTTTTAAAATCTTTCGGTCTTTCCCACATGAAAAGTTTTGTTTTTCTAAAATCTTTACTGGCTCCACCTTCCACTAGGTAAGAAAAAAGTGTAAAGGGAGCCCCTGCAAAACCTATAACGGGAACTTCATCCTGATAAGATTTCACTTTTTTTATTACTTCGTAAACATATGCATTGTCTTCAGGATTGTATTTCTTTAAATCTTCAGGCTTTCCACTCCAAAAAAGCTTAGGCCCTTCACCTTCAACGAATTCTACCTTTACTCCCAGAGATTCTAAGGGAACGAGAATATCCGAAAATATTATAATAGCATCTACTCCCAGAAGCTTTAATGGGAGGAGGGATATTTCCGTTGCAAGGTCTACATCCTTACAGAGTTCAAGAAAATTGCTAACCCTGTTTCTTATAGCCATGTATTCGGGCATGTATCTTCCAGCCTGTCTCATCAACCATACAGGATACCTTTCTATAAGTTCTCCTCGTAAGCTTTTTAAAAGAAGGTTGTTTCTGGGCATGGAATTATTTTAAGATATTGAGATTTCAAATGGTGCCGGAGGCGGGAGTCGAACCCGCACGCCCGTAAAGGGCACCGTCCCCTCAAGACGGCGCGTCTGCCAGTTCCGCCACTCCGGCTTATCTGAAGATTATATTTTAAACTTACTTTTTCTATTTGACAAGGGATTTTATGGGCATTACTTTTATCTAAACTTTTGATTTTACCGTTCTTAATATTATTACAATATTATGAAAAATGAATATATAGAATTTTTTAAATTAAGAAATAAAAGAAAACTATAAGGATTTCTTATAACTTAAGATTTTCAAATGACTTATATTCCTTAGTTGAAATGTTGAAGTTCAAAAGTTTCTTTTTGTTTCTTTTGTGTTTTACTTTCCTATGGGCTCAAAATTGGTTTACTGACCTTGATAAAGCTAAAGAATTTGCAAAGAAGGAAAGTAAACTTATACTAATTTATGTTTATAGTGACCATTGCCCTTACTGCCATCAGGTAGAAGAGTTTGTTTTTGGAGATGAATACGTTGAAAAATTCTTAAATAAAAACTTTATTGTGGTGAGTATGGATATAAATGATGATTTAGTTGAAGATTTTAGTGTTTTCGGTACACCAACTTTTATCGTTTATAACCCTTTAAACGGAAAAGTTTTGGCTAAATTTTTCGGAAGTATAGATAGTGAAACCTTTTTATCCTTGCTAACAAAGGTATGTAATAAATCTAACCTAAGGAGGTGTTAATATGACTACGAGGAGAAGCTTCCTTAAAGCTGCAGGTATAGCTGCAGCTGGATTTATGCTTGGTGCAGGAGCGATATTTAATCCTGCACACGCTAAGATTTCACTTGAGGAAGCTCTGAAGAAACACTTAGGTGTAGGTCTTTCTGCGATAAAGGAATCCAACGAAATAAAGGTAAAAGCTCCATCAATAGCGGAATCTGGAGCTAACGTTCCGATTCAAGTAAGCGCTTCTGTACCTATTGAGAAAGTAGAAGCTCTTTATATTTTCGTTGACAAAAATCCTAATCCCTACATAGCACACGTTGAATTTTCTCCTGCAAATGGGGAAGTGTTCTTTGCAACAAGAATAAAAATGGGGGCTACTTCACCTGTAAGGGCTATTCTTAAGCTGAAAGATGGTTCTTATTTAATGGCTTACAAGGAAGTTAAAGTTACCGTAGGTGGTTGTGGTTAATAAAAATACGGAGGTGAGGTATGGCTTCTATAGGAAGAGCTATAGTAAGAGTTCCCAGAAAGGTAAAAAAAGGGCAGGTGTTTAAAGTTCAATTAGTTATTATCCACCCTATGGAAACTGGCCTTAGGAAAGATCCTAAGACAGGAAAGAAGATACCTGCTCATTATATTACTCACGTAAAGGTGTATCTAAATAACAATCTCGTTACAAAGATAAATTCTTCTCCTGGTATAAGTAAGAACCCTTACTTCGCTATTAAGATGAAGGCAATGGAATCAGGCACTTTGAAAATTGTTTACGAAGATAACAAAGGTGGTAAGTGGGAAAAAGCGGTTAACATCTCAGTGGAGGGGTAAGCCATGAAAAAAAGCATTTTAGCCTCACTCCTCGGTGGGGCTTTATTTTTTGCAAATGCTGAAGCTCCTACTCCTGAGCAGCTCAAAATTCTCAAAGAAATGGGAGTATCTCCCGCGGATGTTATAGTCGAAGAAGGTAGAGATTACTACCATAACCTTAAAGGTTCTACCGGAAAAACCTGTGCATCTTGTCACGGTCAAGATGGAGCAAATCTCGTAGGAGCTTATGCAAAAATGCCAAGATACTACACGGATATTGGAAAAGTGGCAGATGTGGACTTAAGAATTAAAGCTTGCCTTGAAAAGTACGTGGGAGTTAGTGCTAAGGGTAAGAAAGGAAGGAAATATATAGTTCCATTAGCAGGATACGTTGCAACTCTGAGTAACGAAATGCCTATAAACATAGAATTAGAACATCCCGAAGAAAAGAGACTTTACGAATACGGTAAAGAGCTTTGGTACAAGAGAGTTGGAGCAAGAGACTTTTCTTGTGCAATATGTCACGATGTTCTTGCAGGTAAAAGGATAAGACTCCAAAAATTGGGTGCTCCTGTGAGGGATAAGTTATATGCTCACTGGCCTGCATACAGAATATCAAAGGATAAGTTATGGACTATGGAAGATAGAATAAGAGGATGTTACAAGAGCTTCTTCTTATTTGACCCGAAGAAAGGTAAATTTGACTTTAAGAAAAATTGGGTGAAAAAACCTCCGTTCTATATGGAAGAAATTATAGCTCTGGAGCTTTATATGAAAAAAGCTGCTAACGGTGCAAAGATTGAGGTTCCCGGCCTGTTGAGATAAGGAGGGGTTTATTATGAAAAAGGGATTTTTAGTTACATTACTGATAAGTGCTGGAATCATAGCATGTCAACCTGCTTCCCAGGCTGCTAAAGAGGAATCCCAAAAGACTGTAGCAAAAGCTACAGCACAGAACAAGGCTAAAAAGTCAAGTAAAGAGGAAAAATTCAGAAGGGCCTTAGGAGCTCAAGACAAGTGGCAACAGGCTTGTTCTAATCCTGTTCAGTTGGCACCTGAAGGGATAGATGTAGCCCAGTTCATAAAAGAAATGAAAGCAACCATAAAGTATCCTGCTGATGGTAAATTGGTAGGAGATTGGAAGAAAGGAGAAAGTCTTGCACTTCTTCCTAAGGAATATAAAGCCCTTTACGGAAAGAAAGGTGGAAGCAAAAAAGGAAACTGTTACGCTTGTCACTGTGGAGACCCAAGAATAATCGCTTGTGGTAATATAGGACCTTCCCTCAGAGGTTATGGAAACAAAGGTATAGATCCTAAGCTAACTTACGATAGAATTTACAACTCTTGGTCTCAAGTTCCGTGTTCAACTATGTTCAGATTTGGATATCACGGATTGCTTTCTCCTGAGGAAATTGCAGATATCGTCGCCTACCTCCATGACCCTGAAAGTCCCATTAATAAGTAATTCTTTTCTTCTTTCTTCTATTTCTCTATATTCTTTTTAGGAGGAATTTAAATGAATCTGACCCGCAGGGATTTTTTAGAACTTGCAATAGTAACAGGGGCCTATTTGGCAACAAACCCTGTTTCAGCTTTAGCTAAGATGACTCTCGATGATATACTTTCTTTCCGTTCAACCGGTAATGTTACTCTCTTATTTACAACAGACCTTCACGCTCACCTGAAACCTCACTATTTCTCTGAACCCATTAATTTAGTAACGCCTAAAAATCTCAAAGGACTGCCGGGAACTATAACGGGAAAAGATTTCCTGAGAATGTATAAGATATCTCCATCAACCCTTGAATCTTACTTCATGAGCTGTGTAGATTTTCCCGTCCTCGCCCAAAAATTCGGAAAAATGGGCGGTGCCGCACATATTACCTGGCTTGTTAAGCAAATAATCGCAGAAAGAGGAAGGGATAAAGTTCTGGTTCTCGATGGAGGAGACACCTGGATAACAACTGCTGTAGGTACATTCACAGACGGTAAAGCTGTAGTAGACTGGATGAAGCTTACCGGCTACGATTTAATGGTAGGCCACTGGGAGTTTACCTTTGGTAAAGAAACAGTTCTAAAAAGAATAAAAGAACTGCAAGAAGCGGGATGTGAGTTTATATCCCAAAACATAAGAGAAGTTGATGAATTCGGATTCGAGGGAGACTTAGTATTTAAACCCTATGCTATAAAGGAAGTAGGTGGGGCGAAGCTGGGAATTATAGGTAATTCATTCCCATTTACTCCAATAGCTAACCCGAAGCAGTTTGTAGAAGGTTGGAGTTTCGGAATAAGGGAAGACACTCTGCAAGAGTACGTCAACGAGCTTAGGGAAAAGCACAAAGTTGATGCCGTTATACTACTTTCCCACGACGGATTACTGTTAGACATAGCGTTGGCTAAGAAAGTTCAAGGTATAGATATAATCATTTCCGGACATACGCACGATGTAGTACCAAAAGCTTACAGAGTTCCGGGAACTAACACCGTGGTGGTAATTGCCGGTTCGCACGGTAAGTTCCTCGGAAGATTAGACCTTGATGTGAGAAACGGAAAAGTCAGGGATATAAGCTATAAACTCTATCCTATAGCTTCTAACCTTATACCCGCGGATAAAGAAGCTCAAAAACTGGTTGACAAGTACTACAAAGAGCTGGATAAGAAATTGGGTCTCTCCAAGGAAATAGGTACTACGGAAGTAATGCTTTACAAGAGGGATACTTTCTTCAGCACGTGGGATTGGCTTGTAGGTGAAGCAATAAACGACTACTACGGTGGAGACCTTGACGTTGTAACATCTCCGGGATACAGATGGGGAACTGTAGTCCTACCGGGACAGAAAATTACTGTAGATCACGTATACGCTTATACAGCTATTACTTATCCTAACGTTTACGTTCTCAAGAGAACGGGAGAACAACTGAAAATGGTATGGGAAGATGTAGCGGACAACGTTTTCAATCCCGACCCATTCTATCAGCAAGGTGGAGATATGTCCAGACTTTGGAACGTAGAGTATGAGATAGAGATAAACGGTCCGCAGTACAACAGGATTAAGAGGGTATTGATAGGTGGAAAGGAACTAAAACCTAAAAAAGAATACCTTGTAGCGGTTTACGGTGGACCGCCACCACCGCCTGAAGCTGTGGAACCGGGATATAAACCCGTACCGGTGTATGAAATTCTTATAAACTATATAAAGAAGAAGGGTACTATAAACGTAAGAACTAAACCAAATGTAAAAGTTTTAGATGCAGAATACCACACCTACGATGAGTGTTATGGAGGTGGTAAGTGAGAGCTTTGATTGCCTTTTTAGTCGGGGTGATTATCGCCCTCTCCCTTTTTCACTTTATAAGGTATTACTTTGGCAATCCCTTCAGGTTAATGTTTTATACCGTAGAAGTCCAAAATAAGGGCTTTGATGAAACACTGAAAAAACTCCAGGAAAAATTGAATGCGAACGGACTTAAGGTTATAAGAGTTCTTCCTCTTTCAAAAGCTCTGGAAGCAAGGGGAGTTAAAGACTTTATGAATTATTCCATAGTTCTCGCATGTGATATTCCGGGAAAGGAAAAATTACTTTCAAAGGTACCATCCCTAACTAATCTAATTCCGTGCAGTATAGCTGTTTACGAGGATAAGGAGGGAGTAAAGCTCACGGCTATGAAAGAAATCGTTTTCCTCGCTGAAGAAAGTAAAAAAATGAGTGAAGAAGAAATAAAACTCGTAATAGATACTTATAGAACCCTTAGAAAAACTCTCGATGAGGTAAGGCAATGAAGCGATTAATACTTTTATTATTATTTCCACTAATATTAATAGCTCAGGAACCACAAACTAAGCTCCTCTACGTGGAAAAAATTGAAGGTATTCCTTTTGAAGACGTTAAGGTTCTTTTAAAGACGGCTCTTGACGGAAAGAATATGAACGTTCTAGAGGTAATAGATATATCCCAGAAACCTAAAATGACCGTATTTTACGTGTGCAATCTCAGTTACGGAGAAAAAATCTTAAGGATTTTCCCTCAGTTCGGGACTCTTGCTCCCTGCAGAATATACATACTGGAAAAGGAAGACGGGAGTGTTGAAGTTGGCTATATCAATATTCCCAACCTTGTAAAAGGTTTCAAGAAGTACTTTACTCCTGAAGTTGTTAAGGTATTTCTCCAGGCCGACAAAGACATAAAAGAAGCAATAAAAGAAGTTAAAGGAGAATTTTAATGGGTATTTTATTTTTTTTCCTTCTAACTATTGTTTTTTCCTTTGCGGAAGAGTATCCAAAGCATGTTAAAGAAACTCTTAAGAAGATAACGGATAGGGTATACGGTGTTTTTGGAGTGTACGAACAAGTATCTTACAAAAATAGGGGCTTTATCTCAAACGCCTATTTTTACGTTGCAGATGACGGTGTTATAGTAATAGATGCTCTAAGCAGTTATAAACTCGGAAAGGAGATTATAGAAACAATAAAAGCCATTACAGACAAACCTATAAGGTTTTTGGTAATTACCCATTACCACACGGACCACTTTTACGGTATAAAGGCTTTCAGGGAAGTAGGAGCTGAGATAATAGCCCACGAATACGCTTTTGAATACCTATCAAATCCCTCAAGTTATAACTTCTTTTTGGCGAGAAAAAAATTGCTAAAAGAGCATCTGGATAAAACCCAGCTCCTACCACCTACCATAGCTTTGACGGGCGAAATCAATCTGTATTTGAAGGTAGGTGAAGAGTATAGGAGATTTGAAGTAAAGCATCTGTGTAGAGCTCATACCCACGGTGACATAGTAGTATTTATTCCTGAAGAGAAAATCCTCTTCAGCGGAGATATAGTATTCGACGGAAGACTTCCTTTCTTAGGTTCCGGAAATTCCAAGAGCTGGATTACTTGTTTGGAAGAAATTCTAAAAATGGAGCCAAAAATATTACTTCCCGGTCACGGTGAGGCTTTAACAGACCCATTAAAGATAAAGGAAGCTGTTAAATGGACGAAAAAGTATATCACTGACCTTAGAAATATCATAAGGAGAATGATTGAAGAAGGTTGTGATGTTGAATGTGTGAGGGAAAGGATTAATGAAGAAATGTTGAAAATAGATCCCTCTTATGCTCAAGTTCCGGTATTTTTTAACGTCAACCCTGTGAACGCTTATTACGTTTACTTTGAAATCGAAAATGAAATGTTAATGGAAGAGTAGAATTTAATTTAAATTTATTTTCAATTTAAACTTGATTTTATCTGATAAAAATTTATTTTCCCTTTAAAAAGTTTCCAGGAGGTGAAAAAATGGCTATTTTGCTGAGTATATTTATTCTGTTTTTCACAGCTGTATCCTTCGGAGAAATAAGACTTATATCTCCTGAAGAACTAAACAATATGCTAAAGAAGGAAAGGAATCTCGTTATACTCGATTTAAGAAAGAGTATAAAAGATTATTGGAAAGAACATATTCCGGGAGCTCAGTGGATACACTTTGAAGCGTTTAGATTCCCAAATATGGGAAAACCTGCATTTTTTATTCCCGTCGAGATATTTATTAAAAAACTGGAAAAATTGGGAATAGACAGAAATACAAAGGTTGTTCTGTACGATGCACAAGGAAGTTTTATTCCCTTTTATGTAGCTTGGGGATTAGACTACATATCCCATCCCGAAATATACGTACTTCATGGGGGATTCAATCACTGGAAGGATAAAGATCTACCTACTACTAAAGATTATCCTAAAGTCAAGCCAAAGAGCTATGGAACTTACAGAATAAATGAAGAAATTAGGGCAGATTTGGACTACGTTAAAAAATCTTTAATGAAAAAGAACGTTGTATTCCTCGATGCTAGGACGCCCGAACTCTATGAAGGAAAAGCCGGATTTTGGAAAAGATTGGGTCACATAAAAGGTGCAGTAAACAGGTTCTGGAAACAGGATTTTGAAGAGAGGGTAAATAAATACGGAAAAAGGTATTATCTTTTAAAACCGAAAGAAGATATAAGCCTTTTCTATGAAAGTCTAGGAATAGGTAAAGGAAAAGAAGTTGTACTGTACTGCGGTCAAGGATTAATGTCCGGAGCTACTTATTATGTTATTAAGTACTACCTAGGTTTAACGGATAAGGTAAAGCTTTACGATGGTTCCTGGAACGAATATTCCCAAACAAGCTTGCCGAAGGAACCGTAATTCTTCCTCTTGTTCTTTCTCATATCCTTTTCACGAAAAAGGAAGTATATTTGAGACATGAAGGTTTTTACCCTCAGAGAGGCCAGAGAACTTCTGGTAAAGATAAAACCTATTGCCGAAGATATAAAACTAAAGAAGGAAGAATTAAGAGGTCTTTACGAGGAGCTATCTTCTCAAGAAGATGAACTTGAACAAATGTACCTGAAGACCAAGATCAAGGAAATAGAAACTCAGATAAAAAGACACCTTGCACGCATAGAGGAGCTGGGAGGAGTTATAAAGGGGATTGAACCTCTGCTTGTGGACTTCCTATCGGAACATAACGGAAGGTATATATGGCTTTGCTGGAAGGAAGATGAAGAAACCATAATGTACTGGCACGAACTCAGTGAGGGTTTTGCGGGAAGAAAACCCGTAGAAGAGTTAGAAGAATCAGAACAGCTTTTCTAATTTTTCCGAGTAGATGTAATAGTTATATAAGACTTTTTTTGTGTAATTCTTGGTCTCGGAATAGGGTATAAGTTCTATAAATAGAAAATCGTCATCATACCTTTTCCATTGGCTTACAGCACTTTGTCCAGCGTTGTAGGAAGCGATAACCCTTACGATATCTCCGTTCCAGTAATCATAAAGAAACGCCAGATACGCTGTTCCCAAAAGGATATTCGTGTAAGGTTCAAAGATATTATCCAGCTTTATCCCTAAACGTTTAGCTTTCCACCTTGCTGTAAAATCCATAAGTTGCATGAGTCCTTTTGCTCCCGATGGAGAAACGGCGTAAATATCAAAGAGACTTTCTTGGCGTATAACTGCGTAGATTAACGCCTTAGGGACGTTAAATCTTTTCGAAACTCGACTCACGATTTCTTCAAAGGGTGTAGGATGGGATACGTACCTGTATATATCCGAACTAACACCGTATTTGTTCACGGAAAGTCTTATAGAGGTGTACGGGTCTATATCCTGTAGAAGCAGTATATCTCCCGTTGTGATTTTTTCTTTATTTTTAAAGGCTTCATACCTCATGTAGTTGAGAAATCCGAGGTCATAAATTTTTTTTAACTCAAAGTAAAGGTTAGGAGGATTTACGTCCACGAGTGTAATAGGTTTGTACACTTTCAGCCCTAAAAAGAGTTTTGCGACTGCTCCGTAGAAGTTATCGTACCGAGATGTTTCTCTTAAGTATTTAAAGGCTATATCTCTGTTGCCCAGGTTTAACTCCGTTTTAAAGAGCCAGAAAAACCTCTTTGCTCTGCCTGTATCGTTTTCAGGTGAGTATACTTTAAAGTATTCACTCGCTTTTTTATAGTCTTTTAAAGCAAAGTAGGCGATACCCAAATAAAAATTGGATTCCGGATAAGTACTTTTCTCCAGAAGCTCGATACCTTTACTTATAAATCCTCTCTCCAATAGTTCTCTGCCCAGAATATAGAAAAGGTATGGGTTATTCTCTTTTTCTACAAACTTTTCAGCTTGAGAATACTTATTCAGTTTTAGAAAAACGTATACTAAAAATTGTTTCGCTTTATCTTCTTGGCAATGTAGTAAAACCTTTTCAGATTTTTCGTATTCCTTAAGCCTATACAGGGATACACCTATTAAATGGCAATCCTTTGAGAGCTTCAAAACGTATTTGTACTTTTTATTTTTAAAAAGTCTCTTGGCTATTTTTTCCCTTTCATCTTGGGAGAATTTAAATTTATCTAAATGTTTTATGAAAATTTCTGGATAATTTATAATCAAAGGTTTAGGATTCAAACCCAAATACTCGTAAATTTCGAAAAGCTTTTTTAGCTGATTGTAGGGTATATTACTTATATCGAGTCTTTGTATTAATTTCACGGCTTCTTCTTTATTAGTTTTATAAACCTTTTGAAGGAGAAAAAGGATTACTTCATTTCTAAAAGGTGCTGTTGGGTATTCTTCAATTAATTTTTTGGCCAGCTCAACGCTTCTATTTCCCAAAAATTTTTTATAAAGTTCGTATTTGTCGGATATTCCTCCAAATAAAAGTGAGATAAAAAAGAGAATCAACATAAAAGCCTTTCTCATAAAAACCTCTTTATCCTTTCTATACTTTTAGTCTTACCCGTTGCTTCATCCAAGTCAACCAGAATAGCGTTTAAAACGATTTCCCCTTTATCTTCTACTTCAAATCTCCTTGGAAGGCCTGTTAAGAATTTTTCTATAGGTTCTTTCGGTTTCATACCGATAGCCGAGTACCATACTCCAGTCATTCCCACATCCGATACGTATCCCGTTCCTTTTTTAAGAATGAACTCATCGGCAGTAGGTACATGCGTATGTGTTCCGTAAACGAAAGATGCTCTCCCGTCCACGTATATGCCGAACGCCCATTTTTCAGACGTTGCTTCAGCATGGAAGTCTACTATTACTAAATTTGTTTCCTTAGAAACCTCTTCGTAAATTCTGTCGAAAACCTTAAAGGGATTTTCCAGATTACAATCCATAAATACCCTACCCATCAGGTTTATTACTGCAAACTTTATACCGTTTTTCTTAAAGACTCCGTATCCCTTACCGGGAACACCTTCCGGATAGTTTGCCGGCCTAAGGAGATTTTCAGCCTCATCTATGAACTGGTAAATTTCCTTTTTATCCCATATGTGATTTCCCGAAGTCATTACATCTACACCCAAATCCATAAGCTCTTCGTAAACTTTCCTGGTCAGTCCAAATCCACCGGCGGCATTTTCTACGTTAGCTATAACTACATCGTAAGCTATTTCTTCCCTAAGCTCGGGTAAGAATTCCCTTAAAGCTTTCCTTCCCGGTTTTCCGATGACATCTCCGATTGCCAAGATTCTCATAGTATACTCATTTTAAATGTGGAAAAAAACTATAAGAATATTCCTATTATTTTCTTTGTTAAATATATACTTTTCCGTAATTACATCCTATCCATCCTTTTTTGCAAGAACGGTAATTGAAGGGAAGGAACCGAGAGATTTCTTCTTTATGTTTATTACTG
>QNXQ01000104.1 GCA_003978875.1 Aquifex sp.
TCTTCAAACCAGTCGGGAGCTGTAGAACCGACAACCGCAAGATAAGTATTAAGCCCCAGAAGTGAAGAACTGAAGAAAGCAAAAGCGGTATGTGTTATCCAAGTCATTTACTCCTCCAGTAGGTAAACTTATTTCCCTACTTCACTCCTTCCTATTGACGTGTTACTGTAGTTTATACACATATTTTTCTACAGAAAACTTTCCAGTAAATTCTTTACCTCTTCTGTATATTCTCCGTTTTTTTTATTAATTATCAAAGGTTTATCACATTCCAGGGGACCTTTTACATTTTTTATTGATGTAATTATAGATAATTTTGCTTTTTTTTCTATTGTAGGGTATATAAAACTTAGAAATCTTGCAGGTAAATTATTTTTATCTAAAAGATTAAAAGCTTCATAGAGTCTAAAACTGGGGATTAGTATATTTAAATACCCACCGTCTCTTAGTAAATATGCGCTTGCCCTTAAAAAATCCTTTAAAGTTCCCCAAACTTCAAAATGATAAGGGTTTAATTTGGATGTATAGTTTAAAGGATAAAAAGGAGGATTAGTTACTATAACATCACAAAATTGTTTCGGAAAAAGGTTTTGTATTTTTTTAACGTCTCCCCTTACAACTTCTATTAAATCATTAAGTTTATTTAAATGTATATTTTCCTCAAGAAGTTCTATCATCTTCTCATCAATTTCAACCGCTATCACCTTTACCCCGTATTTTTTTGCTAAAACTATGGATAGGAAACCAAATCCCGCTCCCAGATCTACAACTAATGATTTCCTTTTTATGCCTCTTATTTTGGAAAGGAATAAAATGAGATCGACGGAAACTTTATGGTCTTGGGGTTGATAAAGAAATATTTTTCCCCTGAAGAAGGGGAAAGGATTTTTATCTATACTTTTCAATTAAATCTAGTAATGTCCTTGCTTTTTCTGCAGCTTTTTCCCATTCTTTTATTTCTTCCATAGTTTCTGCGGTAGCTTGTTTCTTGATAGCGTTTTCAAATTCTTCTTTTAGTTTTGACTCAGGAGGAAGCTTACCGAGCTCGTAACCTTCTTCGGTGAGGATTAAAACCTTTTTAGGAGTTACATCTAAAATCCCGTAGGTAACAACTACTCCATTTTTATCATCGCCGTTAAAGTACACTAGCCCGGGCTTTAGAAGGGTCATTAAAAACATGTGATTTTCAAGAATTCCTACTTCTCCTTCAACCGTGGGAACATTTACACTTTCAACTTCTCCCGCGTAGAGCAATCCCTGTGGAGAAACTATTTCTACCTGTATCATACTTGAATATTATATAAGGAAGTTAATAGATTAAATCTAACTAGTTTAAATATGGAGCTATTTTAAAAGGAAAAGCCTATCAATTATATAATATTAGAATGAAAAGAAAAAAAGAAAGGGAAGTAAGTACTCAGGAGTACACCGCAGAGGCGATAAAGGCCGTATCAGGTCTTGAGCACGTAAGACTCCGTCCCGCTATGTATATCGGAGATGTAGGAGAGCGAGGACTTCATCACCTCATCTGGGAGATATTGGATAATGCAGTGGACGAAGCAGTGGCAGGATATGCAAGAAATATTTCTCTTACAATACATTTGGATAACTCCGTTACAGTTGAAGATGACGGTAGAGGTATACCCGTAGACATTCACCCTGAAACCGGGAAGCCTGCCGTAGAAATGGTTTTTACTATGCTGGGTGCAGGAGGTAAGTTTGAAAAGAAAGTATACACGTATTCTGGCGGACTCCACGGTGTTGGAGCTTCGGTGGTAAATGCTCTGTCTGAATGGCTTGTTGTTGAGGTATATAGGGACGGAAAAATTTACAGAATGGCCTTCAGAAGAGGAGAGGTTGTAGAACCACTCCGTGTAGTAGGAGAAACTAAAAAGAGAGGAACAAAGGTAAGTTTTAAACCCGATTCCGAGATATTCGAAACTACGGATATAAAGTTTGATGTGGTTGAAAAAAGAGTAAGGGAGTTAGCATATTTGAATCCCGAGGTGAAGTTTGAGCTCACCGACGAAAGGCTGGGTAAACATCTCGTTTATAAATTCGACAGAGGCATAGAGGAACTTGTAAAGTACCTTAATCAAGGTAAAGAATCTCTTTTCAAAGACATTATCAGAATACAAGGTGAGAAGGATGGAGTTATAGTTGATATAGCTTTCCAGTATGTAAAAGACTACAAGGAAAGAATAGAGAGCTTTGTAAACAACATTAAAACCGTTGAAGGCGGAACACACGTCACCGGCTTCAGGTCAGGGCTAAGCAAAGCAGTAATTAGAATGGCTCAGGGATTAAAACTATCCAAGGATTTAAAGAAAACCTTTACCGGTGAAGATGTAAGGGAGGGACTTACTGCTGTAGTTGCTTGTAAAGTTCCTAACCCTCAATTTGAAGGTCAGACAAAGACAAAACTGGGAAATCAGAATGTAAAAACCATAGTAGAAAGTCTTACATACGATTATCTTACGAGCTTTTTTGAAAAGAAAAGAGACATTCTAAAGACAATAGTTGAAAAGGCAATAGAAGCGGCTCTGGCAAGAGAAGCCGCTAAAAAGGCTAAGGAATTAGTCAGGAGAAAATCACCTCTTGAAGAGGGAGTCCTTCCAGGAAAACTTGCGGACTGTTCAGACAGAGACCCTGAGAAATGTGAAATATTCCTTGTTGAGGGAGATTCTGCAGGAGGTTCTGCTAAACAAGCAAGAGACCGTAGATACCAGGCCATTTTGCCTTTGAGAGGTAAAATTATAAACGTTGAGAAGGCGAGAGTTGATAAAGTGCTTTCTAATGACGAAATAAAAGCTATAGTGAGTGCCCTCGGTTGTGGAATAGGAGATGATATAGACCTGAAAAAACTCAGGTATCACAAAATTATTCTGATGACCGATGCGGACGTTGACGGTTCTCACATAAGAACCCTTCTCCTTACGTTCTTTTACAGGTTTATGCCAAAACTCATCGAGGAGGGATATATTTACATAGCTGAGCCACCGCTGTATAGAGTAAAAAAAGGAAAAAAAGAAATTTACATTAAAGACGATAGGGAATTTGAACAATTCCTAATGAACGAAATAAAGGAAAGAGGAAAACTTGTCGATGCCAAAGAAGTGGAGTATACAGGTGATGAACTAATAAAGCTCCTAATGAGAATTAAAGATTACGAAGATTCCTATAAAGCTTTAGTTAAATCAAAAGGTGAGGATATTATAAACTTTCTACTTACTCACAGAGTGAGAGAAGAACATCTAAGGAACACTGCAAAAGTGAAGGAATTGGTGGAGATTCTGACAAAGGATTTACCCGATTACAGGGTTGATACGAGATACAATGAATTTGAAGGTGCTTATGACATAATACTTTACGATGACAAACTCGGGACAAAAACAGTAATAGATGCAAACTTCTTATCTTCTTTATCTTACAGAGAAGTCCTCGAGGGTATTCATATACACCTGCCGGTGAAAGTTATCTTTGAAAACAAAAAAGAAGAGGTAAACAGCCTTATCGAGATTTACGAGAGGTTTATAGATTTTGCACGTTCTGGAATGGAAGTTCAGAGATATAAAGGTTTAGGAGAAATGAATCCTGAGCAGCTTTGGGAAACCACTATGAACCCGAAGACCAGGAGACTAAGGAGGGTAAGGATAGAAGATGCAGCGGAAGCAGACCGTATATTCACCATACTCATGGGTGAACAGGTGGAACCGAGGAGGGAATTTATAGAAGAATATGCCAAGGAGGTAAAACACTTAGATGTTTAAAAGAGTTGTTGTAGGCATTGATGGCTCTCCCGCATCCCTTATAGCCGTAAAGCATGCTTTCGAGATAGGAAAACATTTCAATATACCTGTTGTTGGGATATTTGTAATAGATGAAAGATTATTGGATGAAAGTTTCTTGCTGGAGCTATCTTCCATTCTAGGATTTACCTTTTATCCCGGAATATCTGCAAGAGTAAAAGAGTTCCTTGAAGAGCAAGGAGATTTACTTCTAAAAACCTTTGCGGAAGAGGGAAGAAAAAGCGGTGTAAAGGTTTCTATTGTTCAAGTCCAGGGAATACCTTGGAAAGAAATAGTAAATGAAGCAGACGAAGAGGATTTAATAGTTATAGGGAAAAAGGGAAAGAAACTTATAAAAGGAGTTCTTGTAAGCAGCAATGCAGAAAATATAGTAAGAAATGCACCTTGCCCGGTTTTTATGTTACCGGACAACGATAGAGAATTCAAAAAAGTTTGCGTAGCCTATGACGGAAGGGAGAACTCTAAAAAGGCTCTTGAGATAGCCAATGCTATCAAGGATGTTTACAACTACGAAATAAATGTTGTTTCTGTGGTGGAAAATCTTGAAGAAGCTAAGGAAAGAGAGAAGGAAGTAAAAACTGTGCTGAAAGAAGGGTTTAGATTCTACGGAATTAAAGGAATTCCTGAAGAAGTACTGGTAGATTTCTGTAAGAGGAATAGTATTGATATTCTATTTATGGGAGCATATGGCAAAGGTCCGGTACGAGAATTCTTCCTCGGAAGTGTTACAACTTACATCATTCATAATCTCGATTTACCTTTACTCTTGATAAGAAAACCCCATGAAAAAAGCTAAACTTATAGGAAGCTTAGAATACGCTAAATACCGATATCCTAAGAATCACCCTTTGAAAATTCCCAGAGTTTCCTTACTTCTCAGGTTCCTCGAGGCTATGGAATTAATTTCCGAAGAAGAAATTATAAAAAGCAGACAAGCGTCTATGGAGGAGCTACTTCTTTTTCACGATAAGGATTATATAGAAACGCTTATAGAAGCGGAAAAATGCCAGTGTGTTCCTAATGGTGCGAGGGAAAAATACAACATAGGAAGTTATGAAAACCCAGTATCTTACGCTATGTTTACAGGGTCTTCCCTGGCAACGGGTTCCACTATTCAAGCTATAGAGGAGTTTTTAAAAGGAAACGTGGTTTTCAATCCTGCCGGTGGAATGCACCATGCATTTAGAAATAGAGCCAACGGTTTTTGTTATATAAATGACCCGGCTGTAGGGATTGAATATCTCAGAAAGAAAGGTTTTAAAAAGATTCTCTATATAGACCTTGATGCTCATCACTGTGACGGAGTTCAAGAAGCCTTTTATGAAACTGATGAAGTTTTTGTTCTTTCATTACACCAATCTCCTCAATACGCTTTTCCCTTTAAAAAGGGATACCTTGAAGAAATAGGTGAGGGCAAAGGTAAAGGGTTTAATTTAAATATTCCCCTTCCTAAGGGTGTAAATGATGACGAATTTCTATACGCACTTGAAAATGCTCTTAATATAGTGAAAGAGATTATAGAGCCAGAAGTATACCTTCTGCAGCTTGGTACAGACCCGCTGCTGGAGGATTACCTTTCTAAATTTAATCTGTCAAATGTTGGATTTCTAAAAGCATTTAACATGGTAAGGGATTATTTCGGAGAAGGAATATACTTAGGAGGAGGAGGGTATCACCCGTACGCTCTTGCAAGGGCATGGACTCTCATTTGGTGTGAAATTTCTAAAAGAGAACCTGTGGATAATCTTACAAATGAAGCCAAAGAATTGTTTCACAGCATAGACTTTGAAGAATTTGACGATGATGTAGATAGAAGTTATATGTTTGAAAGCCTCAAAGATTCGTATAGAGGTGGAGAAATAAGAAAGGAAGTCAGAGATATTATCGAAAAAGCAAAAGTTTTAATATTGAATGCTTAAAGGAAAACGTTTTTTTCCAAAATCAGCTCTTCCATTTTTAAAAATCTCTTTATCTTTTTTACTTTAATCTACTTAAAATCTTCCTCGAATATACCGAATAACAAATCAGAACTAAAGGAAAAGGAATAGGTGTATCCGACAAAATATGGATAATCTAAAAATCTAACGGCATCCGTTCCTTCCCATCCTATTTTATACGCTCTTATTGGATTCAGGTGTTTATCAAGAATAAGAAATATCCCATCGTTATTGCCGTTAAAACGTGTCTCTCCGGCAATTATAAAACCATTTCCGTAGGCGCTAATGCTTCTGCCGTAATCGTATTCTCCTAAGTCATATAGGTAATACCTGCTGAAATCGTAAATCAACAAATCACTGTTTCCGGAACCGTCCTCACTCCTACCTACCGCGATTAACTGCCCTTCGAGATTTTTTACGTATCGGAGATAATCTTTATAGTCTTCTCCCAGAGTATAGCTTTCAAGAAGTTTACCTTCTTTTGAAAAAACGGTAATAAGAGCTTCCCAATTTTCTCCTTTTTTTACTCTGCCTACTGCGAAAACCTTTTCACCTTTCACAGCAACCGAATAGAAATACTCTTCGGAAAAGTGAAGTCTATTTTTCCAAACAACTTTGAAATTTCTATTGAGAAAAACTATAAACGCATCCCAGTTGCTTTCTTTAACACCACCTGCCATTAGAAAACCTTTATCAGTTTTCAAAATCTGCCAAAGCATAAGGTTTCCTGTAGAGGAGAAATAAATAATTTTCTCTACATTTTTGTTGTAAAGAACCAGGGCTATTTTCATTTTTTCCCTTTCTCTGAAAACTACACCTGCAAGGCATTTACCCTTAAAAACTTCTACAGTATAAGAGAAAGAAACTTTCCCGTGAGAAAGCGTAAAAAATCTCAAGTTTCTACCGAGAAGGGCTTCTTCTTTATTATCGTCATGTTTCCCTACTATGCAGATATTGTTTCCTTTTCCTTTAATAAAAAAGCCTATCTCCCCGCCGTTACTGTCAAGTATAAAGAGCATTTAATCTACTTCAAGCTCTAAACTCTTTAAGAACATATCCTGACCTGCTATTACTTCTGTGTTCAAAGAGTTGCAATAGGGACATAACATGTTTAACTCTTCCTTTTCTCCCTCCTTCCCACAATCTCTGCACCTTAGTTTTAGCTTTTCAATTTCCATGACAAGCTGGGCCTTTTCCGCTACGGTTTCTTCTTTAAAGGTGTTAAAAGCCATTTCAAGGAGATGAGGTTCTACTCCGGACAGGACTCCTATACTCACCACTACTTTGGTTACAGCTTTTGCGTTATTTTCTCTCACATAATCTTCTATTAATGCCAAAAGACTTTGAACTATTGAAAATTCATGCATATTCAACAAATCCTCGGTAAAAGCTCTCCTGCAGGAGGTTCCATAATCCTCTTTACCCCGTACGGTGTAGTAATTACAACTTTAGGACTTCCCTTTTTGGTTACTCTGCCTATAATGGAAGCATTTTTCCCTTCTTCTGTTGAGTGAAGTACTTCGAGTAATTTTTCCGCATCTTTTTCCTTTACTGCTATTACTACCATTCCTTCATTTGCCAAATGGGTAGGTTCGAATCCGAGGAGTTCACACAGACCTTTTACCGCTTCTCGAACAGGTATTTTTTCTTCTTCTATTTCTATTTCAACACCAGACTGCTCTGCCCATTCATTTAAAACTCCTGCAAGACCTCCCCGCGTAGCATCCCTCATAGCGTGAATTTCAACTTCACTGTTTAAAAGTTTTTCAATCATTTTCCATAAACTCTTGCAGTCGCTTTCTATCGGAATATCGAATTCCATTCCTTCCCTTTCCGCGAGTATGCAAGCTCCGTGGTCTCCTACTGTTCCCGAGACTACAATTACATCTCCCTCTTGAAGGTTGTGAGCAGATAAGCCGCTCCTTACAACCTCTCCTATTCCAGATGTAGCAATGAATAACTTATCTACCTGTCCTCGAGGGACTACCTTTGTATCCCCGGTTGCTATTAATACACCATTCTTTTTTGCTTCTTCCGAAATAGATTTAACGATTTTTTCTAAATCCTCAAAGGGTAAACCTTCTTCTATTAAAAAAGAGAGCGACATATAACGAGGTTTTGCACCCATTACCGCGAGGTCATTTACAGTACCGGCAACTGCGAGTTTTCCTATATCTCCACCCTTAAAAAATATCGGAGATACAGTAAAAGCATCTGTGGTAAAAGCTATTTTCCCTGATATGTTTAGAATAGAGGCATCCTCTAACTTATTTAGTATTTCGTTAGAAAAGTGTTTAAGAAATAAGTTCTTTATAAGTTTTTGTGTTTCCTCACCGCCGCTTCCATGTGAAAGGAGAATTTTCTTCATCAGTTTAAAAATTTTAACTTATGAGAAATATTTAAAAATAAGCTTCCTTAGAAAAACTGTTTGATAAATCTTAAATCGTTCTCATAAAAGAGCTTTATATTGTCAATTCCAAAAAGTAGCATAGCTAGTCTTTCTACACCCATGCCGAAGGCAAAACCTTGGTAAAAATCCGTATCTATACCACAATTCTCGAGAACCTTCGGATGAACCATACCGCAACCCATAACCTCAAGCCAACCGGTATTTTTACAAACTCTACAACCTTTTTGGTTACATATTACACATCCGATATCCACTTCTGCGGAGGGCTCTGTAAAGGGAAAATATGATGTTCTGAACCTTACCGGAAGGTCGGTTTCAAAGAAATGCTTCAAGAATTCTTCAATTACGTATTTCATATGTCTGAAGTTGACATATTCGTTAACAACTAAGCCTTCTACCTGGTGAAACATAGGAGAATGGGTAGGGTCATCATCCCTTCTGTAAACTTTTCCGGGAGCTATTATCTGAATAGGAGGTTTCTTCTTAAGCATAGTCCTTATTTGAACAGGAGAGGTGTGGGTTCTTAAAAGGTAACCTTCTTTATTTACGTAAAAGGTATCTTGCATATCCCTTGCAGGATGTTCCTTCGGGATATTTAACATATCGAAGTTGTAATCTTCCCTTTCAACCTCTGGACCTTCCTCAACTTCAAAGCCCATTCCCTTAAAGATAGTTATTATTCTGTCCAGGGTCACAGTTATAGGATGGAGTGAGCCTACTGTTCTTACGGGAGGAACGGTTAGGTCAACCCATTCCTTTTTTAACTTTTCTTTGAGTTCCAGGCTTCTTAGCTGAGTTTCTTTTTCTTTTATAAGTCTTTCGGTAAACTCTTTCAGTTCGTTTACCCTTTTCCCGTATTCTCTTCTTTCCTGGGGAGGAATTTCCTTTATCTTTTTAAGTAAATCTTTGATAATCCCCTTGTTTCCCAGATACTTTACTTTAACTTCCTGAAGTTCTTTAAGAGAGGAAACGGAGGAAAGAAGGGATTTAATATCTTCCTTTATTTTTTCAAAGTTTTCCATTATTGAACCTGAAGTGCTTCTTTGACTTTACCTACAATTTGTTCAAATGCTTGAGGGTCCCTTACAGCAATGTCAGCTAAAATCTTTCTATCTAACTCTATGCCTGCTTTCTTAAGACCATTTATAAAGGTGCTATAATTGAGCCCGTAAGCTCTTACAGCTGCATTAATCCTTGCTATCCACAGCCTTCTGAATTCTCTTTTTCTAAGCTTTCTATCCCTGTACTGGTAATACAGGGCTTTCATAACAGCTTCTTTAGCCCTTCTGTAAGACCTACTTCTTTGCCCTCTGTATCCCTTGGCAAGCTTTAGGATTTTCTTCTTTTTTCTTCTAGAAGATGGTCCTTTTACTCTCATTTCCGCCTCCTTTTTACGAGAATAAGTATTTTACCATAAAGCTGTGATAAATTTAAGTTTGAAATGGAGGAGCTGAAAAAACTAAGGGAAGGAATAGACAGAATAGACGAAGAGATACTCAGGCTTCTAAATGAGAGGGCAAAACTTGCTAAAAAGATAGGTGAAATCAAAACAAAGAGAAATTTACCCATTCATGTTCCCGAAAGGGAAAGGGAAATTTTTGAAAAAATTCTGAGATTGAATAAAGAGGTTTACGGAGAGATTTTTCCAAGTGAAGCTCTAATTCATATTTATAGAGAAATAATATCCGCTTGTCTTTCCCTTGAAAAGAGATTGAAGATAGCGTATTTGGGACCCAAAGCTACCTTTACCCATCAGGCAGCATTGGAGTTCTTTGGATTTTCTGCTCAATTTATTCCTTGTAGTACAATCAAGGATGTTTTTCTTGAGGTAGAAAACAAAAGAGTTGATTACGGTGTTGTTCCCGTTGAAAACACTATAGAAGGAGTTGTTAATTACACCTTGGATATGTTTCTATCCAGCGATGTAAAAATTGCGGGAGAAATAGTTATTCCGATAGTACTTCATTTGCTTTCTACATCGGATAAGCTTGAAAATATAAAAAGGGTTTACTCCCATAAAATGGCATTAGCCCAGTGCAGAGACTGGCTCGAGAGAAATTTACCGTCCGTCCAAATCATAGAAGTGGACAGTACGGCAAAGGCTTGTGAGATTGCCTTAGAAGATGAAACGGCAGGAGCCATAGCTTCTGAAGTTGCTGCTTACACTTATCATTTAAATATCCTTGCAAGAAACATTCAAGATTCTGCGGATAATTACACCCGCTTTCTCGTTATAGCAAAGAAAGATTTAAAACCTACGGGTAATGATAAAACTAGCTTACTCTTCGGAGTCAAGGACGAACCGGGAGCTTTATACAAAGCCCTTGAAGTTTTTTATAAACACGGAATAAACTTGACAAAAATAGAGTCAAGACCTTCTAAGAAAAGAGCTTGGGATTACGTCTTCTTTATAGACCTTGAAGGGCATAAGGAAGACAAAAGGATTAAAGAAGCTTTAGAAGAACTGAAGGAGAAAACTCAATTTCTGAAAGTTTTAGGTTCTTATCCAAAAGCTTTATTTCAGGAAAGTTAAAGAAAGAAAAGAAAGAAAATTAAACGCCCGCAAGGGCTTCTGCCTTTACAACTTCATCAGGGTGGGCTATTCTTCCCAGTATTGCGCTTGCCGCAACTACTGCAGGATTCGCAAGGTAAGATTCACTCTTGGGGTGACCCATTCTTCCGGGGAAGTTCCTATTGGAAGTGGATATGCATCTTTCTCCTTCTGCGAGTACTCCCATATGTCCACCGAGACAGGGTCCGCAGGTAGATGTGGAAACAACACAGCCTGCTTCCATAAATATGTCAATTAATCCTTCCTTCATAGCCTGTTTGTAAACACCTTTTGAAGCAGGTATTACAATACATCTCACATAAGGGTGTACCTTCTTACCTTGTTTTAGAGCAGCTTCGAAAACTTTAGCAGCAAGTCTTAAGTCTTCAATTCTTCCGTTGGTACAGGAGCCTATAAATGCTTGGTCTATAGTTATATGTGTTGATTCGGAAACAGGGTGAACGTTTGAAGGAAGATACGGCCACGCTACTAAGGGTTCTATCTTAGAAGCGTCCCATTCGTAAACGGAATGGTACTCGGCATCTGGGTCACTCTGATAAATCTTCCAGGGTTTTTGAGCTCTTTCCTTGACGTACTCAATAGTTTTTTCATCGGGAGCTATTATTCCACTCTTTCCGCCAGCCTCTATAGCCATATTAGCGATGGTAAGCCTTTGTTCTATAGAAAGGTCTCTTATGGTTTCTCCGTCAAATTCCATAGCTCTGTATAGTGCTCCATCTACTCCTATTTGTCCTATGGTGTGGAGTATTAAGTCTTTACCCGTAACCCAAGGTTGCAGTTTGCCGTAGAAGATAAACTTCATACTTTCGGGAACTCTGAGCCATACTTCTCCAGTAGCCATTGCGTAGGCTATGTCGGTAGATCCAACTCCTGTAGCAAAAGCTCCAAGAGCTCCATAGGTGCATGTATGGGAATCCGCACCTACTACTAAATCTCCGGGAACTACTAATCCTTTTTCAGGAAGGAGAGCATGTTCTATCCCTTCACCTTCTTCGAATAACCACTTGATTCCGTGCTTCTTGGCAAAATCCCTAACTATTTTTGCCTGCTGAGCTGACTTTATATCTTTAGCGGGAACAAAGTGGGAGAGTACTAACGCTATTTTCTCCGGGTCAAAAACTTTGTCTATACCGTATTTTTCCAAAATCTTAATAGCGAGAGGAGCGGTAACGTCATTTGCCATTGCAAGGTCAATTTTTGCGGTAATAAGTTCACCGGGATGTACTTCCTTCTTCCCGGCATGGTCTGCAAGAATTTTTTCAGTTATAGTCATTCCCATACTATACGACCTCCTTCTGAACTACTTTTTCTTCAGATTTAACTTTTTCTTCAGGTGTAACTTCTACAATTCCCAGAACTCTTTTCTGATTTGGCCAAATAATAAACCACACATTATAGGCCATGATTAAACCTAACCACATTCCAATACCTATCGC
>QNXQ01000007.1 GCA_003978875.1 Aquifex sp.
GACTTTAAAATCTTTTCAATTTCTTCAGGTGAGTAAAGATAATCATACCGCTCGTACGGTTCCCTGTGGTTGTGCCATTTTTCTTTGTTTCTTCCATGCAGCCTTATATAATTTATCGTCCCAACAGAAACCCAAGGGCCTACCAATAATCCCTTTATTTTAGGAGCATCTATATTTACAAGGGCAGAAAATCCTGCCTCTTCTACAAAATTGTAAAAATCGTGGTTGGCAAAACTTCTGTGTCTTACCTCTATAACCCTATCTATACCTGCAAAATCCCGCGAAAGCTTTCTAATGTACTCGATGTTTTCCGGTGTATATCGAAAACTTTCGGGAAATTGAAAAAGGAGTGCTATAAATCTTTTTTCTTCTTCTAAGAGTGGTTTTATCCCTTCTATAAACTTTTTTACATCTTCCTTCGTATAATTCATTTCGTGGGTAAATATTTGATTTACTTTTACCGCAAACTTTAAACGTTTCGTTTTTTCGAGGAAACTGTGAAATGTAAAAGGATGAGGCATGGTATAATACGTGTAATTTATTTCTACAACTTCAAAATATTTTTCATAATAAATTATCATTTCACCTTCTGGAATGTGGGAAGGGTAAAAGGTTCCTTTCCAATCTTTATAGGAAAAACCACTACATCCGATATAGATATTTTTAGGTTTTTTCATATAAAAGAATTTTAAAGGGAAGAGAGAGAATTAGGGAACAAATCTTTGTTTGAAGGTATCGAGAGCTTCTTTTATCTTATTTTCAAGTTCTTCATCAAGTTTTTTCTTCTCAAGAATTTCCTTGAGGAGCTCAGGTCTTTCGTTATCAAGGAATGCGTACAATTCCTTTTCAAACTTTCTCACAGATTCAACAGGGATATCATCGAGATATCCATGGGTTCCAGCATATATTAGAATTATTTGCTTTTCAACGGGAATAGGATTGTAAGGTTCTTGTTTTAGAAGTTCTACAAGTCTTAAACCTCTGTTGATTTGATGTTGTGTTGCCTTATCGAGTTCGGATGCGAACTGAACGAAAGCTTCCAGTTCTCTGAACTGTGCGAGTTCAAGTCTGAGTGTTCCCGCAACCTGTTTCATTGCTTTTATTTGAGCTGCACCACCAACTCTGGATACGGAAAGACCTACGTTAATAGCAGGTCTAATACCTTTGTTAAAGAGGTCTGACTCAAGATATATTTGTCCGTCGGTAATGGAGATTACGTTGGTAGGAATATACGCTGCAACGTCTCCAGCTTTGGTTTCAATTATAGGAAGTGCGGTGAGTGAGCCGGCTCCAAGGTCATCGTTCAATTTTGCCGCTCTTTCAAGGAGTCTTGAGTGGAGGTAGAACACGTCTCCAGGGTATGCTTCTCTTCCGGGAGGTCTTCTCATGAGTAGTGAAAGCTGCCTGTAAGCTTCGGCATGCTTGGAGAGGTCGTCGTATATTATCAACGCATGTTTTCCGTTATCTCTGAAGTATTCACCAATTGTACATCCTACGAAAGGAGCTAAGTATTGAAGTGATGCAGGGTCTGATGCAGAAGCTACTACAACACAGGTATATTCCATAGCTCCTTCTCTTTCGAGGAGCTCAATTAATCTTGCAATAGCTGCTCTCTTTTGTCCTACAGCAACGTAGATACAGTAAACATCACTATTCTTTTGAGCGAGAATAGTATCTATAGCAACTGTGGTTTTTCCTGTAGCCCTATCACCTATTATTAGCTCTCTCTGTCCCCTTCCTATGGGAATCATTGCATCTATAGCTTTGATACCGGTTTGAAGAGGTTCATGAACGGGTTTTCTCTTTACAACACCGGGAGCAATTTTTTCAACTGGAGAACGATACTCAAATTGAATGGGTCCCTTTCCATCAAGAGGATTTCCAAGAGGGTCTATAACTCTTCCTATTAGTCCCTCTCCAACGGGAACGTCAAGAATTCTTCCGGTTCTTTTTACTATATGACCCTCTTCTATACCTGTTTCAGAACCTAAGATAATAATACCTACGTTGTCTTCTTCAAGGTTAAATGCTAGCCCTTGTTGTCCTCCCTGGAATTCCACTACTTCCATTGCCATAACGTTTTCAAGACCGTAAGCCCTTGCTACACCATCACCAACGTAGTAAACTACTCCTACCTCTTCCATTTTGGCTTCGGGTTCAAAATCCTTTATCTGCTGTCTAAGTATTTCAAGGGCTTCCTCATAGGTCAGTGTAGCCATACCTTACCTCCTAACCTGTTTACTGAAAAGTATTGTAGCACAAAGATGCTTTAAACTATTGAAGTTTAAATAAAATTTAACAAATTTAATTAAATAATTATCGCGGAGGTATTAGCAAGAAATGGCTGCAAAGAAGGGAGCAGACATAGTAATAGAAACACTAAAAGAAGAAGGAGTAGAAGTAATTTTCGGACTCCCCGGCGGAGCCATAATGGAAGTTTACGACGCACTCTATAGACTCGGAGGAATAAAACATATACTTGCAAGACATGAACAAGGCGCAGGGCATATGGCTGAAGGTTACGCAAAGGCTACCGGAAAAGTTGGTGTCGTAATGGTTACCTCCGGCCCCGGAGCTACAAACCTTGTAACTCCTATAGCTGATGCATACATGGATTCCGTACCATTAGTTGCTATTACCGGGCAAGTACCTACCCATCTCATTGGAAACGATGCTTTTCAGGAAGTAGATATAGTTGGTATTACAAGACCCATTACAAAGCATAATTTTTTGGTTAAGAATATAGAGGAACTTCCTCTCATACTAAGAGAGGCCTTCTATATAGCCAGAACAGGAAGACCTGGTCCCGTTTTGGTTGACCTCCCTAAAGATATAACTCAACAGATAGCAGATGTGAGCATTCCATCAGATGAGGAAGTCAAGCGTGCTCTTCCCGGTTATAAACCCCATGTGGAAGGCAATTCCCAACAGATTAAAAAGGCAGCGGAACTTATAATGTCCGCTAAAAGACCCGTGCTTTACGTAGGTGGCGGTGCGGTAAATTCTGAAGCTCAAAAAGAGTTAATAGAATTGGCTGAACTAATGAAAATTCCTGTAACAACCACTACACAAGGGAAAGGAGCATTTCCCGAAACTCACCCTCTTTCTTTAAGAATGCTGGGAATGCATGGAACATATTACGCAAACATGGCAGTTTACAACTCGGACCTCCTTATAGCAGTAGGAGCTAGGTTTGATGACAGAGTTACTGGGAAAATAGACGAATTTGCCCCGGGAGCCAAAATAATCCATATAGATATAGATCCAGCTTCTATCTCGAAGAATATTACAGTTGACGTTCCGATAGTTGGTGATGTGAAGATAGTTTTAAGAAAGCTCATAGAGGAACTCAAAAAGAAAGGAGCCAAGGTTATTTATCCCGAAGAGAGGAAAAAGTGGTTGGAACAAATCGAGCAGTGGAAAAAACTTCATCCGCTTACTTACAGAAATTCCGATAAAGTGATAAAACCCCAGTATGTAATTGAAGAGCTGTGGAAAGCTACTAACGGAGAAGCAATAATTGTTCCGGGTGTAGGACAACATCAAATGTGGGCTGCGATGTTCTACAAATTCAAATATCCCAGACAGTTTATAAACTCAGGTGGACTGGGAACAATGGGCTTCGGTCTTCCCGCGGGAATAGGAGCAAAAATCGGTAGACCAGACAGAGAAGTTTGGGTAGTAGATGGAGACGGTTCTTTTGTAATGACAATGCAAGAGATAATAACAGCTGTTCAGTATAAAATTCCCGTAAAAGTAGCCATAATCAACAACGCTTATCTGGGAATGGTTAGACAGTGGCAAGAACTCTTTTACGAAAAGAGGTATTCAGAGGTTGATTTAAGTGTTCAACCGGACTTTGTAAAACTCGCTGAATCTATGGGTGCTGTAGGATTGAGAGCTAAAAAACCGAAAGAAGTTAGAGAGGTCATTGAAGAAGCGAGAAAAGTTGAAGATAAACCGGTAATAGTAGATTTTTGGGTAGATAGGGAAGAAAATGTCCTACCTATGGTTCCAGCAGGAAAATCTTACAAGGATATGATTTTGGAAGATGGAAAAGGAAAACACGAAGCGGAAACTATGTACCTCGTAGGTTAAAGATAAATAACCTCAACATCTTCAAGGGTAATAAGCCCGTTCTCTATTTCCCTTATTTTTTCTAAAAAACTTCTCACTTTTTCTTCTTCGTCAATTATCTCTACAACTACGGGAAGTGAAGACCTCAGCTCGAAAAATCTCTTATGTCTTAGAATTCCCTCCTTTCCATACCCTGCTATTCCTCTAAATACGGTAGCTCCTTCAAGCCCTTCATCTTTCGCAGCTTCGAGGATAAACTTGTATAGAGGTTTACCTTTATACTTTTTTTCCTCAGAAGTAAAAATTCTCAAAAGCTTCTTTTTAACGATTTTCATAGTGTTTCTCCTATTTTGTATCCCAAGAAAGTTCCTGAAATTCCCAGTAGATTAGTCCCTACAAAATACAAGATAAACTTTAGAAATTCTCCTTCTCTCAGAAGAGTTAAACTCTCATAGGAGAAAGTTGAAAATGTAGTGAGTCCTCCCAAAAATCCTGTTATAAGCATTCCCCTCGCGTAAGGATTTATGGCTACTTTTTCTATCAGGTATGAGAAAAAAAAGCCTATTAGGAATGCCCCTATTAAGTTAACTAATAAAGTTCCTAAGGGAAAACTGATTCCAAAAAAGCTCTGGGAATATTTCGATATTAGATACCTAAGAATTGAACCTACCGCACCGCCAATAGCGACCGATAAGATTACTCCCATATCTCTACCCTCTCAAAGGTTAAATAACATTCACGAAACAAGTGTTTGTTATCCTCCAAGAACTTTAACAATTTTTCCCTTTTATCCACTGCTTCTATTACAATTGGAAGTTCATGGGAAAGAATTTCAACGTCCTCGGAGTGAAATTCCCTTCCTCTACCGAAACCGGCAATGGATTGAAGTACTGCCACATTTTTTATATCTTCCCTGACAAAAGACAACAGATAATTTTTCAGGTTTTCCTCTTTAGAGGAATATATTCTGAGAAGAACAAAAGTCATAAAGCTTATTTTAAGATACAGATAAGAGTCGTCTGAACTGGTTTTCCATTACAAAGGAGAACACAGAAGGAAGTTTTGCTATATCTTCAACACTTATACCCGTTTTTTCGAAATATTCTTTAACCATATGTGTGGCCTCTCCAACACCTATGGCAACTATCGGTATTTTCATTTTCATTTGGGAAATCATGTATTTAAGTTCATCACCTTTCAAACCTTTTGTAGGTTGTCCGTCGGTAAAGAGGATTAAAACACCCTTTTTATGCTCTTTTTTTATCACCGTTTCAAGACTTTCCACACCTACATTAATAGCCTTGCTCAAATCCGTACTGCCTCCCAGGCTGTCCAGAATATCTAAAATACGTGCCTTTGCAATTCTATAGTCTTCATTAAAATCCTTTATCGTATAAACATTTTCGTTAAACACCTTTATGGAGAATTCCATTTTAAGCTTATCGAGGACTTCTGAAACGAGAATCAAAGACTTCAAGGCGTTTAAAATCTTTTCTTCTTTTTTCATAGAAGAAGAAATATCCATAAGGAGTTCAAAAACCAATTCTTTCCTTTCTGGTATTTCTCTTTTCATAAATATCCTTCCTCTTCCTATAGGTACTTCGGTAGCTACCCTTTTGTAGTTTAAACGTTTTCCTCTGTAGTACTTTCCGTCCCAAAGTTCTTCTTCTTTAGGTAGAAAATTATCAAACTTCCTCTTAAAGTGTTCTACATAAGGAAGGACACTCTTGAGTAGAAGCCTATACTTTTGGAACTCTTTCTGTGTAAGACCGTGTTCTTTTTTGAACTTTTTGTCTAGGTCTGACAGTTCCTCCTCTTCTTTTTGCTTTTTAGATTTCAAACTATGATTTGCAGATACTTCTTCCCAAGCCTTAAAGATAAAGCTTATAAATCCTCTGTGTTCTACGTCAACTTCCAGGGTTTTTGGTAAGAAATAGTTTAGGAAAGAGATATCCTTTTCAAGAAGGTCTATATAGCTCATCTGTTTTAGGTAATCTTTCATCCAGTCCGGGATTGCATCAAGGGCTTTGAGTATTTGTTTTATTACCTCGGAGGGAAACTGGGTAGCCTTTTTATTTTTATTTTCTTTAATGTAGTTTTTTATTTCCGTAGGAAGTTTTGAAAGTATATCTGTCATAATCCTTGCTTTATGGGCATCCTCCCTGTTTCTCCCTCTGGCTTCTTCAATTAAGAGGTCTACATAATTTAAATCCTTGGATAGGTCTACGAGCACCCTGAATTTCTGCCATAAGTCCTCCATTACTATGTCGTAGGAACTCTGTGGATTCTTTTCTTTTAAGTACTCATAAAAGCTTCTTTCCATAGTGGAGTGATAACGTTTTACTTCATCGGAAAATTCGTAGTCTTCATTAATCCAAGAGTAAACGAAGGAAATGGCAAGTTCGTGATAGGGATAATAGGGATTTATTTCCGAGAGAATTTCTTTATACCTTTTCTTTAAAGCTGAAAATGAAGATGGATTTTCTTCCACCAATTTACTGTCAACTTTTAAACTTTCAAGGACTGCAAAAAGAACTAAAAAAGCTGTAGGAACGTATCCAGCTCTGAATACTTCCCTTTGTCCAAATCTCCAGTGAGGAAAATAAGTATGTAGCAAGAGAGCTATTTCATGTCTTACTGAATTTACGGTATAATCTTCGCTCTTCCTTAAAAAATCAACGACGTTGTAGAGAATTCCTTTCGGTATCCTTACCCCCTGCGGAACCTCTTCTACTTCTCCCTTTGCCCACATTTCCAGAAGAGGGAGGAACTTAGGGTCGTATCCTGCTCCCCAACCTTCATAGGAAGGTTGTACCTCTATATCGAATTCCTCTTCCAATAAGTTTGCTATAGCCTTCCACTTTTCCTTCACAAGGTTTTAAAGTAGAGGCATCTCAAAGGGAAATCAATTTAAATTCCTTATAAGGATTTAAGAATGTTCTTATACTTTACTTCAGTTTTTCTATAAAATCGAGAACGAGGTTGTTTTTTATTCTAAAGCTGTCCTTATTGGCTATAAGCCAAGCTGTAGATTTTCCGACTTCTTCAATAACAATAAGACCGTTTTCCTTCAAAGTCCTTCCGGTTTGAACCAGGTCAAGGATAAATTCTGCAAGTCCGACTAAGGGTGCAAGTTCTACGGAACCGTTCAGATAATAAATGTCCGCTTTAATACCTTTACTTTTAAAGAATTCATAGGCTATGTTTGAGTATTTAGTAGCTACAGTTATATGGGTTGAATTGAAATACTTTTCTTTACTCTCGGGCTTACCCGCTACCGCTATGGTGCAGTAGCCTATTCCCAAATCGAGCAACTTGTATACATCAGGTTTTCTTTCCAAATAAACGTCGTAGCCGCAAACTCCTAGGTCTGCAACCCCGCTCTCAACGTAAACTGGAACATCGGAAGGTTTCACAAGGTAAAAGGTATAATCACCTTCATTTAGAATTAATTTTCTCCCTTCCTGAAGTTCATTTTCTATAACACCTTTATTTAAAAAAAGATGAACAGTTTCACCAAAGAGACGCCCTTTCGGAATTGCAATTTTCAACATTATTTCTTTTTCCTGCCTCTGCTTCTCTTCGGTTTTATCCTAATGAGAACCTCATCGGGATTTACAGTTTCCCCTACTCTGACGAATATCTCATCGACAACTCCATCAACAGGACTGTGTATCTCGTTTTCCATTTTCATGGCTTCTATAACTAAAAGAACGTCTCCTTCTTTTACTTCATCTCCAACATTTACCTTTATGTTTACAACTTTACCGGTAATAGGCGAGGTTATGTCTCCTACTCCCCTGGGTTTTGGTCTTTTGCTTACTACAGTTCCTCCTTCCGTAGCTTCTGTGGCAAAAGCTTCGGTAATTTTAACTTCCCTTATAGGTTGAAGGTGAACCTCTTCAAGCTGTCCATCTAACCTAATAAAGAAGGTTCTTCTGGTTGGGTCTTCTTCTCCCTTACCAGCTATCTGGACGTGGTATTGCTCTCCGTGAACTGTTATGTAGAATTCCACAGGAGCTTTGCATTCCGAGCTTTCTTCTACAGTTTCCTCCATGGGCAGAGGAGGTACTTCTCCCTTTTCAACTTTTTCTCTCCATTCGAAGAATTCTTTAGCCACCACAGGGAAAAGTGCATAAGAAAGAATATCTTCTTCAGAGCGAGCACCTGCTTCTATTGCTTCATCTCTTATTTTTTCAAGTTCGGGTTTCAGAAGGTCTGCAGGTCTTTTATCGTAAATGGGTTGTTCATCCCCGAGAATCTTTTTGATAATTTCCTCCTTTATAGGAGCAGGGGGTCTACCGTATAAACCCTTTACGTAATCCTTTGTTTCTTTAGTTACAACTTTATACCTTTCACCGTGTAAAACGTTTAAAAATGCCTGGGTTCCAACTATTTGGCTTGTAGGAGTAACAAGAGGAGGATATCCGAAATCTTCTCTCACCCTTTTTACTTCTTCTAAAACCTCTTCAAGCTTTTCTTCGAGATTTTGTTCCCTGAGCTGGGAAATAAAGTTGGATATCATCCCACCGGGAACTTGGTGTATGAGGACTTCAACATCGGGATAGGGAGGTAAGACATCGTATTTCTTGTACTTCTTCCTAATTTCCTTCATTAAATCACCAACTTTTTTGTAAAGTTCGGCGTTTACCTTTATCTCGTATCCGAATTCCCTAAGAACGTATATCATTGTTTCTCCGGGAGGATGGGAGGTTTGTCCCGATAGAGAATAGCAAGAGGTGTCTATCATTTCAGCTCCCGCCTCTATACCCTTTAGTTGTGCCATTTCCGCTAAATCCGCCGTCGTTTGGGTGTGAAGGTGGACGGGATAATTAGGGAACTCAGATTTAAGTGCGGATACTAACTCATAACAAACCTTGGGAGAAAGAATTCCCGCTTGGTCTTTTATCGAAATTATATCAATTCCCATATCCACCAGTTCTCTTGCAACTTTTACGTAATACTCTATGGTATGAACCGGACTTATTGTATATGAAAGGACGCCTTTAACAATTCCCCCGACTTTCTTAGCAGTTTCAATAGCTTTCCTCATATTACGGGTATCGTTAAGGGCGTCAAATATCCTAAAAACCTCTATACCATTGTCGTAAGCTCTTTTGATAAACTCTTCAACAACATCGTCCGAGTAGTGTCTGTAACCTACTACGTTCTGACCTCTCAGGAGCATTTCCAGTTTAGTGTTCTTAGCCCTTTCTTTGAATTTTCTAAGTCTTTCCCAAGGGTCTTCTTTTAAGTATCTCAAACAAACGTCGAAAGTTGCTCCTCCCCACACCTCCAAAGACCAGAATCCGCACTTATCAAGTATCTCAATAGCATCAAGCATATCTTCTGTTCTCACACGCGTTGCAAGGAGACTTTGAATTCCGTCTCTGAGAGAAACATCCGTAATCTTAATTTCACGCATATTAGACACCTCACTAATACTTAAAAAACAATAATATAATACGAGTAACTTTAAAACAAAATGCCCCTTAAAAACTTGCTACTACACTTACTGGCGTTTTTGATAGCTCTTACTTACTCATACAACGCCGCTAAACTCCCTGAATTTAAGGAATACACGGTGTATATGAAACTTAAAGTTTTAGGACAGTGGGAAATGTACGAAAAAGGTATAGGTTCTCCTGTTGAAATCGAAGAGTCCGAAATTACGGAGCTTGAAGGCAGAAAAGCCTTCTTGTTTATAAGAAAACCCTTTTATACTCCAGAATCCCAAAGAATAGAAATATTCGGAAATGTAAAGGTAAAAGACAATAGAATCTTTGTTTCCACTTACGGGTGGGATGTGGAAGAACTGCCTCCAGAAAACAACTTAAGGAATTCCCTTATGGAGAAATTTAAAAGCATAGTAAAAGAGGAACATCTTCAAGCGATAGGTCTTGCCTTTTTATTCGGAGAAAGCAAGAGAAATCTTCCGATAGAGGTGGAAAGTGCTTTCCTGCATACTGGTCTTATCCACGTCCTCGTGGTTTCGGGTCTTCACGTGGGTTTAGTATTTCTCATACTCTCCAAAACTTTACCGAAATTTTTGGGAATGTGGTTGGGATTGATAGGAGTTTTATTTTACTTCTTCTTTATAGTTCCCCAAAACCCTCCGGTGATAAGGGCTACATTGATGATACTGGTTTACGTCCTTTCACAGCTTTCCTTCAGACAACATTGTTCACTGTGTTCTTTATTTTTCAGCTCAAGCGTAATGCTTTTTCTGTTTCCCCACTTTGTCTTTTCGTATTCCTTCTGGCTTTCCTTCTTTGCAGTACTTTACATAATCCTCGTCTTAAGAGACCTTGACGTCAACAACTACTTAAAAAGCTTTCTTGCATCACTTGCAGCTTTTACGGGAACAGCTCCGCTGATAGCCAGTTTTTCTTTTATTACTCCATTATCGGTTCTACTTACTCCCGTTCTATCTCCGCTTATCTTTGCGTACGCTTTGTTTTCAATAGTTTCACTAATTACGTTCTTTTCTTTCATACCAACGCTGGTGTTTATGAACCTCAGCGGTGAAATTATGTTTCGAATTTTAAATTTCTTCAGTAGCTTTTCTCCCAAGTTGCTCAGCGGTGTCACTTCCCAAGAAGCTTTTATCGTAAGCTTAATCGGAGCGACTGCGTTATACTTTACAAAGGGTTTCTACAGACTAATACCGCTTCTTGGTATAAACCTTTATTTAATTCTCAGGTAGATTATTATTTCAGTTTTTAATTAAATAAATTAAAACGTCATTTTAGTTCGAGGAGGTGGCTTTATGAAGCTACACGAGCATCAGGCCAAGGAGATATTTGCAAAGTACGGGATACCTGTTCCCGAAGGGAAAGTAGCATTTTCTTTGAAGGAAGCTCAGCAGGTTGCCGAAGAATTGGGAGAATTTCCTCTGGTAGTAAAAGCCCAAATACACTGCGGAGGAAGAGGTAAAGCCGGCGGTGTGAAAATAGTGAAAAACATGGAAGAACTCCAGCAGGCTGTTGAAGCACTACTGGGTAAGGTTTTAAAAACATTCCAATGTCCCGACGGAAAACCCGTAAACAGGGTACTCATAGAAAAGGCAACAAACATAGACAAAGAGTATTACTTAGCCATCACCTTAGACCGTTCCAAATCAAAGCCCGTAATAATGGCATCAGCTGCAGGTGGTATGGAAATTGAAGAGATTGTCAAAGAAAATCCCGATGCGATAATAATCGAAACCATAGACCCCGAGCTGGGACTTATGCCTTATCAGGCAAGAGAGTTAGCATTCAAGTTGAACCTTCCTGTAAAAGATTTTGTAAACATTGCTCTAAAGCTTTATCAGATTTATAGAGATTTAGACGCTTCTCTCGTAGAGATAAATCCCCTCGTTATTACCAAGGAAGGAAATCTCATAGCACTCGATGCAAAACTGGACGTTGATGACAATGCATTGTTCAGACACAAGGATATTCAAGAAATGGAAGATGAAAGCCAAATTCCCACTTTGGAAGCGGAAGCCAAGAAATACGGTCTTAACTACATAAAACTCAACGGAAATATAGGGTGTATGGTAAACGGTGCCGGACTCGCTATGGCTACCATGGACATAATAAAGCTGGCAGGAGGAGAACCTGCGAACTTCCTGGATGTAGGCGGTGGAGCAAACGTCGAACAGATAGCAAACGCCTTTAGAATACTTATGGCAGACCCGGACGTTAAAGCGGTATTTATAAACATCTTCGGTGGAATACTTAGGGTAGACAGACTGGCTCAAGGATTAATAGAGGCTTCCAAAATAGTCGAACTAAAGGTTCCGGTGGTTGTCAGACTGGAAGGAACAAACGTAGAGGAAGGAAAGAAAATGCTCCAGGAATCAGGGCTGAACTTCATAACCGCAGAAGATATGTGGGATGGAGCCAAAAAAGCTGTTGAACTTGCTAATAAACAAAGCTAATTTAGGAGGTCTGGGAAATGGCTATACTTGTTAACAAAGATACCAAGGTTGTAGTTCAGGGAATTACCGGTAAAGAAGGTTCATTCCATGCAAAGCAATGTAAAGAGTACGGAACACAAATTGTTGCGGG
>QNXQ01000050.1 GCA_003978875.1 Aquifex sp.
AAAAAGTCTAATTGAAAAAATAAGGCTTAAACTCTTTAATGCAAGGGAAAAAAGGGTGAAACCTTTAAGGGATGAAAAAGTATTAACGGATTGGAATGGATTAGTTATATGCGGACTTGCTTATTCAGGAAAAGTTTTTGGAAAAAGAGAATGGGTAAGTATTGCACAAAAATGTGCAGATTTCATTCTTAACAGGCTAAAAGATAAAAACGGTATCCTTCTTCACAGATATATGGAAGGAGAAGCTAAACATTACGGATTTTTAGAGGATTATGCATACCTAATATGGGGACTAATAGAATTATACGAAGCTAATTTAAACGGTTTTTATCTTCAGAAAGCTGTTGAGCTACAGGAGCAACAGTTAGAATTTTTCTGGGATAAAGAAAACGGAGGATTTTTCCAAACGCCTTCCTTCTTCACTGAAGTTCCCATAAGAAAGAAAGAAGTGTACGATGGGGCTATACCCTCTGGTAATGCAGTTTCGGCCTATAACTTAATAAGACTGGGGAGAATGATTGGAAATAGGGAATTCGAAGAATACGGGTATAAAACCCTACAGGCTTTTTCCTGGGAGATTAGTAATTTTCCATCTGCACATACTTTTTCTTTAATAGCTCTAGATTTAGTATTAAACGGATCTAAAGAGCTGGTAATCGTTCCGGTTGGGGAAAACTGGTTAGAACTGAAAGAATATTTAGACAAATTGTACATGCCTGATTTAACGATTCTTAAAAAAGATAACATTACGGAAAGATTTTCGGAGTTTATAAATCAGATGAAAGTAAAAGACAATAGGGACACATACTACCTTTGTTCCAATTACACTTGTGAAGAACCTACAACGGATATAAATGTTCTGAAGGAAAAGTTAAAGGGAAAGGAAAGGAAAAATTAATAAAGAATTATTACGTCTACGGCCCTTTGTTCTGGGTAGTTTTGTCCTATTAATTTTGCCAATTCTTCACCGTAGGAAGTAATTCTTATCTTTTCAACAGGGATTCCATTTTTGATAAGGTAAGCTGCCACATTTTGAGCTCTCTTCATAGATAGTTCAAAGTTATATCCGCGAGTACCTCTCGGGTCCGCATATCCTACAACAATTACTTTCTTTATATCTTTATCCCTTACGGCTTCTATGAGTTCATCAAGAGCAGCCTTAGCATCTTCCCTGAGATAAAATCTATTGGTATTAAAGTAAACCCTTACCTGTTCTCTTCCGGTAATCTTAAGTTTAGCCACGTCGTCTTTTAACTCTCCAACATCACCTCTGAGAGTACTGATGTTGTTTTCAAGATTGGCAACCCTCGTATTAAGTTTTTCTATGTTCTCCTTGTTTATTTCTATCTGTCTTAAGTAGTGCCCATAACATTTTTCCATAAGGTAGTTGGAAAGGGTTGCGTTTTTGTCTTTACAGGGGTCTCCCACTACTTTAGGACTGCACCCTGCAAGAAGCACAGTCCCAGCCAATCCCATTACCAGTAATTTCTTCATATTAAACCACCTCCCGGCTTCGGAAACCACATTACTACTTTAATTATAAGCCTTTCTTATAAAAAATAGTAAATCTTTTTACTAAAAGGAGAAAAAATTTATAAGAAACTTAATAAATAGTAATATGGAGCTCGATTTAGTAGGTTACTATCTTGACAGTGATACAAAGAACAAAATTGAAGAAACTGTAAATAAATTTTTCGCAAAAGCTAATCCATCGGTAATACTCCTATTTGACAAAGGAGGAAGGGTTGTTTTCTTTCAAGGAGAAAAATTGAACGAAACTGAAGCGGAATTCCTATCCAGCATAATGAGTGCTCTATTTTTTGCCTCGGAAGAACTTACAAAGCTAATAGAGGATAAGGACACTATGAAAGATATATTTTATGAAACAAAAAATCGGATTTTTATAGTTGCACGCTTAGAAATGGAATTCCTGATAGGAGTTATATGTAAGAAAGATTTATCAATAGGAAGTGTACGGCTATTTTTTAAAGATTTAGTTAGAGATTTAAATCAACTACTCCAAAAAGTTAAAAGGATTGAGAAAAGAATCAATAAGATTTCTCCAAAAGAACTTGAGCAAAAACTTATGGAAATACTGAGCTGAAAATGAAGTTAAAGATAGTGTTCTTCGGAGCAAGTCTTGCAGGTAAGAGCACTACCGTTAGGAAGTTGTACGAAATACTCAAGGGAAAAGGACTGGCAAAAGGAGATTTTCTGAGCATAGAAACGGATGAGAATAGAACCTTATTTGTTGAGATGTTTTTGAGCAAGATACCTATCGAAGGTGAAGAACTGGATGTAAAAATACTCACAACGCCGGGACAATTCAGACTTCATCCTCTAAGAAAGGCTATACTCCAGGGAGTTGACGGACTCGTGTTTACCGTAGATTCCCAAAAAGGCAGAGAAGAAATTAACTTCTTAGTCCTAAGGGAAATGGCACATGTTCTGAAGGAATTAGGATATGACCTTTACTCCATACCTGTAATAGTCCAGTATAACAAAAGGGATTTACCCAATGCTCTTCCGATAGAAGAATTGCAGTTTGTATGCAACCCTTGGGATGCTCCCTACACGGAAACCATAGCAACTCAAGGCAAAGGTGTTCTGGAAACCTTCAGACTTATAGTCGGTAAGGTTTTAAAAAGCCATGTGGAAGGAAGAAGTAATAGGTAATCTTGTAGGAGAAATTGTAAACTGGCAGGCGTTACTTAGAGACGTTGAAGCGAGAAATCTTACAGGATTTATAAAAATTGAAACCTGGGAATATACCGATTATGTTATCGTGGGAGAGGGTAATCCCTTAAAAGTCGTTCGGGTAGAAGGAAAAAATAAAAGCTTTTTACCATTAGCACAATATAGACCTCCTGAGGATAGCAAAATATCCGTATTCAAAAGCACTCCCATACTTACCGCTCACATCTGTAAGAGTGGTAATTTTGAAGAACTCCAAACGCTGATAATATCAGGATACGGAAATGAAGTTTTTCACTCAAACCTCAACATAATAGATTCCTCGAATTTTAAAAAATTCGTAGAGAAAGTTGATTTCAGTGGGTACACCGTCTGTTATACATTCGTAGATATTCTATGCAACATATTTTTCCTTAACGGAAAAATTATAGGTTTGAACGTGAAAAAGCATTGGGATAAGAATGCTCTGGATTTACTCGATATGTCATTAGGAGAAGTATTTATATCCTCATACGTTATAGAACCTGAAGAGATTATACTTTTAAACTCTCTTAAAAATGGATTGGAGAAGAAAAAAGATTTCAGGGAAGGATACGGTTTTGTATACGGCGGTGATATCATATCCTTTGTCTTTAAGGGAGAAACAAGGAAAACTCTAAAGCTTGAAATTGAGGAAATAAGAGAAGAGAACTCTAAAACTGGTAGTACCTTTTACGGAGTAAAGGTGATAGAAAATCCCGAGGAGATACCAATAGGTATAGATGAAATTTTAGGAACCAAAGGACAAAGAGTAAGCGAAAAAACTATTCAAACGGTCAAAAACATATTTTTGGAACATATAGGTCCCATAGGTAAAGTAGTATGGGATAGGATAATAAAAGACCTTCAGATACCCTACGATAGATTTACAACTTCAACCCTCAAGCTTTTGGTCATCAAATTAAAGGAAGAAATTCCCGAAGAGGATTTACAATCGGAATTTCTAAAAAGGATTAAGGAGGTAATAGATGAATTTGATACCTAAGTCGATTAAGGGTAAGGTATTCATATTCGTAGGAACTGTAGCAACTTTGAGCGGTTTAGCTGTCGGTATTTACACATACAACGAAGAAATAGAAAAAGCAAAAACCGCATCACGCGAAAAAGTAAGATTAACCCTCTCCTTCTCAAAAGCAACAAGGGAATACGTAAGAGAAGTATTAAGACCCAAAATGTACGAGCTTTTAGGTAAATACACCTGTATTAAAGAGGACTTCATATTGGAAGCTCAATCTTCCTCGTTCGTTACGGCAAATATATTTCACGAGGTAAGTGGAGATTTTCAAGGCTTAAGACTCAGACAAGTAGCTTTCAATCCTTTAAATCCGCAAAACACTCCGACCATTATTGAAGAAAGAATTATTAAGCTCTTTAAGGAAAAAAATCTCGAAGAATATACGGAAATTGTAAGTATAAACAATTACAGATACCTTATTTCGGCTTTTCCCGTAAAGGTTGATAAATCCTGTCTTCGTTGTCATGGAAAGATAAAAGATATGCCAAAAGCCATAAGAAACTTGTATAAACCGAAACAAGACCCAAACTGGAAAGTGGGAGATATCCAAGGAGGAATATTCATATATGAACCTTACGAAGCTACACTTCTTCAAGCAAGACTCGATGGAATTCTAAAGGGAGGTTTTGTTTTTGCGCTAAACATACTGATTATGGGATTGGTAATTTTCATACTGAATAGATACGTATTCAGACCTATAGACATTCTAAAGGAACACGCTGAAAAGATAAGTAAAGGTGAAATAGATGAAAAGATACCTATAAAGACAGAAGACGAGATAGGAGAGCTCGCTAAAGCGTTTGAAAGAATGAGAGTAAGTATAAAGAAGGTAATGGATATATTAAAGTGATTTAACAATCTTTTCCAAAAACTCTTCAGTTTCCTTTAAGCTGTTTGTGTCCTTTTCTTTTAACTTTGTGTACAGCTCTAAAACTTCTTTACCCTTTGTATCAGCTATAAGAGGATAAACTAATCTAAGCAAAAGCTGGATTTCCTTTCTCTTTTCCTTTTCCTCTTCACTTTTATTAGAAAGCTCCTCAAATTTCTTTTTTATAAGCTCCACATTTACCCTCTTTATGTCCATAGGAAAATTTTAAAATACTTCCCTATATGAAAAGGGCTGTTCTTGAAATAGACGAGGAGAAAATCCGTGAAAATATAAGGAAACTTTCCCAGTTCTCGGGTAAAAAGATAATCGCCGTAATAAAAGCCGATGCATACGGCATAGGTGCAAAGGAAATTGCCCAAATTCTCAAAGACATGGAAGAGGTAGATAGCTTTGCAGTTGCATGCGTAAAAGAAGGTGTTCAGCTGAGGAAACAGGCTATAAAAAAGGAGATACTTATACTCGGTGGGATTTTTCCCGAGGATTTAGATTTCATAGAAGAATACCAACTTACACCTGTGATATCAAACCATGAACATTTGAAAGTTTTAGGGAACAGAGATATTAAGTTCCACGTTAAATACGATACGGGAATGGGCAGATTAGGTTTTTTAAATGAAATTATAAAGGATGAAAGGATTATCGGAGTTATGTCACACTTCTCCAGCCCTGCCAATAGGGAATTTTCTTTACTGCAGGTAAAAAGATTTGAGGAAATAGTAAAGCATTATAGAAATGTTCAAAAAATACATATGGAAAGTTCCGCAGGATTAATTTACAAAGTTCCTTTTACTACACACATAAGAGTTGGACTTGCAATATACGGCGAAAAGCCTTTAAAAAACTATCCAATTGATATTAAACCTGCACTTAGACTAAAAGCCAGACTTATATCCGTAAAAGATGTGCCCGAGAATTACCCTATATCCTACAGTAGAACTTTTATAACCAGAAGGAAAACAAGAATCGGTGTAGTAGCCTTTGGGTATGCAGATGGTCTTATGAAAAGTCTATCCAATAAAGGTTACTTAATCTACAAAGGCAAAAGAGTTCCCATTTTGGGCAATATCACCATGGATATGACTATAGTTGATTTAAGCGAAACGGATGCAAAGGTTGGAGACTGGATAGAAATTGTAAATGAAGAAAGAAGTTTTACCGCTCTTGCCAAGGATGCCGGCACTATACCCTACGAATTGATGTGTAATCTTTCTAAGAGAATTGAAAGAATAGTATTAAAAGCAGATAAATAAAAGTAAAAAATAACGGGAAAGTAAAGTACAGTCTTAGTTTTTTACTGCCGAAAATAATCGCATAAAAGGATTTAAATATGTTGTTGGAAGAAGCTGCCAGAAGTATACCTATTGAAGCTACACCTACAGTTATAGTTTCTTCTTTTGCAAGTCTGGAAAGGAGTAAGGTTATAGCATCTATATCCATGATTCCCGAAACCAAACTCAGAATGTAAATTCCTTTGTCTCCCAGGAAATCCTTTAAGTAAACGGAAACTATACTTATTGCTGAATAGAGAAATCCAAAAGTGAAGGCTTGGGTTAAACTGTAAGGATTCTTCAAAGATACATTCTTCTCTTCTATATTTTCCTTTTCACTTTTCAGATACACCACAAAGGCGAAAATGAGAAGTGTTATAAAGTAAGGTAGGAGATTTTGTATGGTGTAAATTAAAAGTCCTTTGAATACTATGAATGAGTAAAAAATAAGCCTTATGAACATAACCTGCCAGGAGAGTATTATTGCGAAAAATAACAAAGACGAATAACGCGGAAACTTTCTTGACAGTTCGGAAAAGGCTATAGTTACGGCTGTACTCGAGGCAAGCCCACCTACCAGTGCAGTAATTATTAAACTTTTTGCTCCTTTGTACTTCAGGAGAAAGTATCCTATAAAGTCCACAGTGGATGCCAAAATGACGACTTTCCATGCTTCAGAGGGATTAAATCCTTTTATTACTTCCCTATCGGGAACTATCGGGAGAATTACCGCGGATATAGTAAAGAATTTAAGGATGGCTATAAGGTCTTCCTCTTCCAAACGCATAGCTAAGCCTTCCAATTTAGTCCTGAGAACGAGGATAAAGGTTGTAAGTATAGTTAAAAAGGCCGATAAATAAAACTCCTCAAAAGCTACGAATACTCCTATAAAAAAGGTTATGAATGAAGCTATTTCCCTGGTAATTCCCATATTGCGGTCTTTCCAATAACTTAAACCCGCAAGAATTACAAGTCCCAAAAAAGGGAGAAATATTAAAGATTCAATATTTTTCTGTACATAAAGAATTCCTGAAATTGTTCCAAGAATGGAAATTAATGGAAAGGTTCTAACTCCCGCAAATAAATCGTGTCCAAATTTAGCCCTTAATTCCCTTTCAAGTCCTATGATAAAGCCGAGAAAAAGGGAGAAAAGAATTTTGAATTCAGGAGTAGATTTGATTTCCGCTAAGGAGAAAAAAATTCATTTATCTTATATAAGTTATTATCATCACAATTAAAATACCTAAAATTAAGTTTATTCCGATAAATACGGGAATCTGGTCTAAAAGTCTCTTTCTGTAAAGGAAGGCATGGATATATATAAAATTCAGAACCATAATGGCGAAAAGTAAAAGTTTAAAGTGAAATAGGGAATTCGTGAAAAAGTCGGGTCTGAACTTATGCCACAATGCCATACCGGTACCGAAAAGAATTATTATCGAAAGCCAAACAGTCCAGAAGAATTTACCGAGAACCTTGGGAGCTACCTCCTTTCTACAATTTTCTTCCGCGGAGCGAAGTGCGGGTGTCAAAAACAGAAGGTTAAAAAACATTCCACCTATCCAGACTATTGCAAAAAATAGGTGTAAAAAAACATAAGTTTTATACATAGAACCACCTCCTTTTGAGAAAGGTTTATGTAATTATAATCTCAGCTTGTTAATCCTTCCTCCCTTAACTTTTCCTTTTCTCCCTCCTGAAGAGGTTCGCACCTGTTTACATTACCGAAACAATCAGGGCATAGGTCAAAAAATACGAGAACTCCCAAACCTCCCAGCATCATATTGACTTGAGTAATTACAAGGTTTTCCTGTCTTTCAGGGAGGATTTGATATTCTTCAAGGGTTTTGCCGCATAGAGTTTTGTTCTCCGCATCTCCAAGCATGTGAAACTGAAAAACAAGTCTCTTTGTTCTTCTGCATTTCATCCATTTAGGTTGAAGGTCAAGAATTACGAATTTTATTTCAACGTTTTGGTCTGCAATCCACCCTTTCTGTTTCGCTTTTTCAAGAAGCTTTTTCATTTTTTCCGGATCCATTAACTGCATAACATTTCCCTCCGTAATAAATGAAAGGATAAAAAGCAGGTAAGTTCCATGTGATTAATCAACCAAATCTTCCCGTTATGTAATCTTCCGTTAGCTTCTTCTCGGGTTTGGTGAATATTTTTTCCGTCGGACCAAACTCTATGAGTTCTCCCATATACATAAAAGCTGTAAAATCGGAAATTCTTGCCGCCTGTTGCATATTATGGGTAACAATTATTATGGTGAGTTTTTTTCTCAGTTGCTCCAAAAGGTCCTCTATCTTTGCGGTGGATATGGGATCGAGTGCAGAGGTCGGCTCATCCATAAGTAGAACCTCAGGTTCTGGAGCTATAGCTCTCGCTATACACAATCTCTGCTGTTGACCACCGGAAAGAGAGTAAGCATTCTCATGTAATCTATCTTTTACTTCATCCCATAAAGCAGCGTCTCTGAGAGCTTTTTCCACAAGTTCGTCGAGTATTGATTTCTTCTTTATTCCTCGGAGTCTCAGTCCGTAAGCTACGTTGTCGTATATAGATTTTGGGAAAGGATTAGGTTTTTGAAACACCATTCCTATTCTCATTCTCACCCAAATCGGATCTATATCCTTTCCTATAAGGTTTATCTCATCAGGATATAAGATGGCCTCTCCTTCATAACGGGCTCCTTCGTAAAGGTCATGCATTCTGTTAAAACAGCGGAGTAGTGTCGTTTTTCCACACCCAGACGGACCTATTATTGCGGTGATTTTCTTCTCGTATATAGGGAACGTTATGTTTTTAAGAGCGTGAAAATTACCGTAATAGAAGTTCAAGTTTTTAATGTCTATTTTTACGCCTTTTTTGCTTTTGGTTTCCATCTCAAAAAAAATTTTAAAAGCTTTTGGATAGCTTAACAGAATCTTAACAATTCCTCTGTAAAAATACTAATAAGGCAGGACACCTGTAGGAGGTATGAATATATGAAGAGAAGAAGCTTCTTAATAGGAGTATTGGCACTTTTTACCCTTCCTACTTTATCCTTGGGTAAAGAAAAGGTAATAAACGGTGCCGGAGCGAGTTTCCCAGCACCGCTTTACTGGAAATGGGCTGCTGAGTATTACAAGGAAACCTCAATAAAAGTTAATTACCAGTCAATAGGTTCAGGTGGAGGAGTCAGACAAATAGTAAACAGAACCGTGGATTTTGGAGCATCGGATGCACCACTTTCTCCTGAAAAGACTAAAAAGCACAATCTTGCACAGTTTCCCACCGTAATAGGCGGTGTAGCTATTGCTTATAACTTAAGAGGTGTAAAAGAACTTAAACTTTCTACAGAAGCTATATGTGGGATTTTCCTTGGAAAAATAAGATACTGGGATGACCCACGTATAAAGAAACATAATCCCAATGTAAATCTTCCTCACAGGAGAATTTCGGTAATAAGGAGAAGCGACGGTTCCGGAACAACGTGGATATTCACCAACTATCTTTCTAAAGCGTGTCCCGAATGGAAAGAGAAAGTAGGATACGGTAAGGTTGTAAACTGGCCTACAGGAATAGGTGCGAAGGGAAACGAAGGAGTTGCTAACTATATAAGAAGGGTAAGAGGTGCTATAGGATATGTAGAGTACGCGTATGCTCTTCAGAGTAGGCTTAAGGTTGCTATGTTAGAGAACAAAGATGGGAACTTTGTAAAGCCCTCCGTAGAAACCTTTAAAGCTGCTGCTGCAAATGCAAAATGGAGTCCCGATAAAGATTTCTACGAAATACTCACATGGCAATCGGGTAAAGATGCTTATCCTATAGCGGGTGCAACGTTTATACTTCTTGCGAAAGATAAAGATAGAAAGGAAATAAATAAGCAAGTTGTCAAATTCTTCGATTGGGCTTACAGAAAAGGTGATAAAATAGCTGTAGAGCTACACTATGTTCCTTTGCCTGATAATGTAAAGAATCTGATAAGGGAATACTGGAAGGAAAATGGATGGTATTAATAAACATACATACAGAAGAAGGGACAAGATAATAGATAAAGTTGTTTTCATCGCTTTAGCTTCCGTAGCCCTCTTCCTTGGGCTTTTATATCCTCTCATAATAGGAGGTTCCTTATTAAAAGAAGCCTGGATTGCTATCGAGAAATTTGGAGTCATCGGTTTCATCGGGTCGGCGGTTTGGGACCCGGTCAGGGAAATTTTCGGAGGACTGCCGGCAATCGTCGGAACACTGCTTACCACAGTTATAGCTTCTCTTATAGCAATTCCCGTATGTATAGGAGTAGCCATATTTATTACCGAACTCAGTCCTAAACCTCTTAAACCTGTATTTATAACAGCGGTGGAACTTCTGGGAGCTATTCCGAGCATTATTTACGGAATGTGGGGTTTTTTTGTTGTATCTCCCGTTATGGCGGATTACGTAGAACCTTTCCTTCAGGAATTGCTTTTAGATATCCCTATTATCGGAAAATTGGTTGACGGAATACCTACAGGTATAGACCTGCTTACTTCCAGTTTAGTACTTTCGATAATGATAATCCCTTTTATGGCGACCATAGTAAAAGATGCTTTTGAGATGACACCACAACTCCTCAAGGAAGCAGGATACGGAATGGGAGCAACTAAATGGGAAGTCATAAAAGATGTCGTTATTCCTTACGCTTTTCCGGGAATAGTAGGAGGTATAATTCTGTCCGTAGGAAGGGCTCTCGGAGAAACTATGGCTGTTGCGTTCTTGACGGGAAATGTTCACAAAATTCCAACTTCCCTTCTTGACCAACTTACAACTATAACTGTGAGTATAGCAAACGAATTCACGGAAGCGGATACAGACGTATACCTTTCTTCTCTTTACTACCTTGCTCTAATCCTCTTTGTTATATCATTCCTACTATTAATTTTCAGTAAATTCTTCATTTTCAAGAGGTTAGAAAAGAGATGGAAGGTTACCGGGATTTAGAAAGAAGGATTAAGTTTAGAAAGGTAAAAAGTGCTTTCGTTCTTTTCCTTTCTTTTCTTACAGCTGTTTACGGTATATTTTGGTTGTTTTGGATAATCATAGATGTATTTTCAAAGGGATTTCAGAATATAAGTATTGATTTAATACTACAAGACCCTGCACCGCCGGGCGTGGAAGGCGGAGGATTAAAACACGCCTTCGTAGGTCACCTGATTATTACTTCTTTGGCAACCCTCATAGGAATTCCTATAGGTATTGCAGCGGGAATTTTCTTCACAGAATACGGGAGATTTAGTAAATTCGTAGACTTTCTTAGAACCATGACGGACTCCTTGGTGAGTCTGCCTTCCATTATTGTAGGAACGGCAGTTTACGCCATAATGGTAAAACCCGTCGGACACTTCTTCGGACTCAGTGGTTCAGTAGCTCTTGCATTACTCATGCTTCCAGTGATAGCTATTACGACCGCTCAGATATTAAAACTTGTTCCCGATTCTTTAAGAGAAGCAGCATACGCCTTGGGTGCATTTAAATGGCAGGTTATAAAAGACATTTCTTTAGCAGCTGCTAAAAGAGGTATCCTTACAGGTGTAATATTGGGAATTGCCAGAATTACCGGCGAAACTGCTCCCTTACTTTTCACTTCTTTTAACAACAATTTCACAACCTATAATATTTTTGACCCTATGGCATCACTCACCGTAACTATATTCGTTTACGCTATGGGACCCTATGAAGACTGGCATAGAAAAGCCTGGGCTGCTTCTCTGATTCTTACCATAGGAACTCTTATTTTCTTCATAATGGCTAAATATCTACTCGGAAAGAAAAAATAAAAGGAAAAGAAGGAAATGTTTTATTAAAGGAGTATTTGCTTAACGAATAGTATTTCGGGTATTTTCTTAATTTCCTCAAGGATTTCTGCGGGA
>QNXQ01000025.1 GCA_003978875.1 Aquifex sp.
CAAACTTGCTGGGAAGTGTATGAAGGTAGTAGTGAGAATTGCACGATAGAAGTGTCAGACTCCAAAGGAGAAACGGTCCGCTATACCGTGGCAAAACTTGTAACTCCTTTTGAACCTTTACCCCCTTCTGAAGGAAGTTTACAAGGGTCAAGCGGTAGTGGCGGAGGAGGAGGTTGCAACACGGGAAGTTACGAAATGGCTATTGCAGGATTATTAGCTTTTCTCGGAAAAGTTATAAGAAGAAGAATTAGAAGGAAACGGCAATCTTTAGCATAGGAAATGCATCTGCTCCTCCTCCGTCCTGCACGGTTATTGAACGAACGGAATTTTCTTTCACATTTATAATTGCATCAGCTTTTTCAAGTATATCATCCTCATCTTCATCTCCTCCCCAACCTTGTCCGTAGTATTTTCCGTTTATCCAGACTTTCCATCCGTCATCTGTCCAACCGTAAAGCCTTATTTTCTTAATGGGAACTGAATACGGAGCTTCTATTTTAACGGAATTTATGCCTCCCAAGAATTCCATTACTATAGTTAAACTTTTTAAATGATCTTTATCACTTCTACATATACCGGTTGCTGGTGCCTCGTAAGTATCATTATTCAACCACCACCAAGAATATAGAAAGTTAGCAAAAATTGCCCATCCTTCTGAAGAATACTTATAACACTTTCCACTAATTTGCATCTTTTGATTATTATGCCCTCTTACTATTCCTAATTCGTGATTTATGTTTTCTCTCCATAGCGGTTTCCAAAGAAGGTGATAGTCTCTCAAGTATATCCACTTTATTGGAGCATTATATCTGTATCTGTAGTTTACCTTTAACCCGTTCAAAGTATTTTTATACAATGTTGTTGTAACATTAATTCCAAGTATAGTTTTTTTCTTCTCTTCCCATTTATAAACATCCATCTTGAAATAATACTTATGCTCGTAAACCACACACCAATTTCCTTCCCACCATAGACATTCTGGTCTTGTTGTCTTTCTTATTTCTCTTTTTACATTTTCCGTATAAACAGTTACGGGAGCAAGCCATCTCGTGTAGTAGCTATCAAAATACCTGTTCACGTAAGAGTTTACCCTCTGGATTACGTTCACCTGTGTTCCGGTTATTCTTTTTTCGTATTTCGGAGAAACGTTGATTTCCCTTACTTGAGGTTCTACTTTCGTGTTTATGTTATTGGATGGAACGTGTATGGTTATCTTTCCCCCTTGAGGAGTGAGAAGCGCAAATGCAGTTCCTGCGGTTAACAAGCCTGCCACTATCTTCTTCCTCATTTTCCGCACCTCCTTTACCAGCAACCTTCAAGTTTATTTCCTATGAAGTAGCAGGTGTGTTTGTATCTCGTTCCGAGGTATTGTTCCCTCGTGTTTATCGTTTGATAGATGCTTCCGATGTATCTCTTGCCGATGTATCTTATCCTTTCTACCCTGTTTCCTAAATACTTCGTCCTGCTTCCTTTGTAAACCGTTCTTATTACTTTCCTCTCTCCTAAAACCATTCTTCCGTCCGGATACCTATACCATACTTCCTTTATTTGTCTTTCGTATATGTTTTCCCTTCTGTATAACCTTGCTATGTCTCTCCTGTAAAGCCTTTCATACTTCCTTATTTCCCTTTGATTGATTATTTTCCTGTATAGTCTTTCGTAAACAGGTTGTTTTCTTATTGTAATTTCCAGTTCTCTGTTCATTTGTCTCGTTTTGTTTTCAAGTTGAGCTTTTGAAACAAACAAGATAGGAGAAGGTATTAAATCAAGTCCGAATGCAGTAGCGGTTATGAAAAGCAATGTTCCCGCGAGCTTTCTCATGTTTCACCTCCCTTATTAATAATTAAATTTTCCTTCCCCTCAGGTATTCAAGTCTTTTTCTTATCAGGTAAAGTATGTAATCTTTGCTCCTGTATTTTTCATATTTCCACCCGTATCCGAGTATGTAGATGTTTTTGTCTGCGTAAATCACGAGGGGATTTATGTCGTTTACCCTTATGATTTCCCCTTTCCTCAAGACAAAAGCTTTTAAATTTGCATCCAAGACTTTCAGCTTTACGGGAAAATCAGAAACCACTATCACCACCCTATCCTTCAGGGAAAATCCTACCGCTATTACAAGTCCTATCAGGATAATCAGGAGAACGTTGTTGAGAAAGACAAGCGTTCTTTCAATTTTTTTTACCCTACTCATTTTTCTCTTCTTACCACGGACAATTGTAATTTCTGACAACGTATCTGTATCCCGCTCCTGCGTTCAGGTTATAGCACACGTTGTTTCCGTTTATGACAAAGTTTGAATTCCCTGCAACCACGTATTGTCTTACTTCCGCATCGCTTACCCTGAGGCATATTCTTCTTATCCTTCCCCCGCTTACGGTCACGGAAGGCGGAAACGTTCTGAAAAGTCTTACAAAATCAGCACGAACGTCAAGGTAGTTGTCAAGAAGGTAAGGGGCTACCGTGTTGTATCCCGGGAGGTTTTTCCACAGGTAAGGTCTCACGACGCAGAGTAAATCCCTCGGGTCATTGGGATTGGGAATGGGAAAGTTCAGGTTTGGACTTTCTACCTTTAGTTGCATGTCCACGTTCATGAGTGCGGTGTCAAGGGCAACCACGTGTCCTATTATGCTGTCTGCCATTTTTCTCTTCAGTTCGGGAACGCTTACCTGATTTACGAAGAAAGTCAGCATTATTGCAAGAACGACAAGCGTAATTACGAGTTCTATTAACGTAAATCCTTTTTTCATCTCAAGACTACTATCAGGTTATTTCCGCTTCTTACAAGACAGTAATTCTCAAGGTATCTTTGAAGAACAACGTCATTTCCCTTTCCGTAAATTATGAGTGCGGGTCTGTTGTTCAAGTTTCCGCAACTCGTGTTTCCGCTGTAAATCCTGTAGCCTATCCTCACCCCTCCTTTTTCCGCTATTCCGTTGCTGTTTACTTGAATTGATACGTAAGTTCCTCTCCACCCGGTTATTCCGCTTCCGTTCACGAGTTCTCTTAAATTGTTCGGATACCTTCCCACGTCCCTTGCAAATTCGTAAACTCCCTTAAAGATGTGATTTACCGCATCTCTTACTTCTGCGTACTTTGCACTTCTCGTGGTGTTTTTAATTCCTCCCGCAAAAACCGTTACGAGCAGTGCAAGAATTACAAGAGCTATTACAAGTTCCGTTAAGGTAAATCCTCTTTTCATTTTTTCTTATTTGTAAATAAGTCTTATGCGTCTGTGAGCTACCCTTATCCCGTGTTCAAACTCCCTTTCGTATTCCTTTTCTATTTCTTCCATTCTCCTTCTTAAGTTTTTCACGCACATGTATTTTTCCATACCCCTCATTTCCTTACATCTTTTTATTTCCTTTTCCTTTTCCTTTATTTCTTCAACTTTCCTCATGGCATCCCTGTATATGGAGTAACCCGTTTTTACCAGTTTTCTTGAAAGGAATGCCAAGTCTTCTTGTGTTTTTTTCTTCATCGCTTCATCCATGAGTGAAATGGAAATGAAAGACACGAGGGAAAGCACGATAGCCATGAACATGGCTTTTACCTCCCACCTTTACTGTATCGTGCAAACGAGATTACCCCTGTTGTAGTTGCAGTTTTCAAGCTTGTTTGCAAGCCTTTGTCCTATTACTGAATCAACCCCCTGTATGGTTAGAGTTCCCCTTTGAGTATTTGCGTTCCATGTCCACGTCCAGTTGTATTTATCAATTGCCCTTTGAGGAAGTTTCATGAAACCGTTGTTGTCGGTTGTGTTCCTCCTGCACTGACTGTCGGAAACCATGTTTCTGAATTCGTTTGCATTTGCTGGAACGTTCGTTCCGCATTCGGGGGCTGTCCTTATATACTTGAAGGCTTGCGTCACGTCAACTATGAACTTCTGAATACCTGCTTCAAGTGCTTTGCTTTCTCCCCTCATTACCCTCGGAATGAAAATAGCAGCAAGTATTCCGAGAATAACCAAGACTATAACAAGTTCCGTCAGAGTAAAACCTTTTCTTGCTTTGTTAAAAATTCTATCCTTTCTCATCACGCACCTCCTTTTTAAAGTTATATTTTAGTTCCGAGCAAGCTTTCTGCATCGTCCTTGTCTATTAATCCTTTTTCGTATAAATCTCTTACTGTGTAGTCATAGGTTTCTTTTCTTTCTTTCATCCTTTCGTATATTTCCCAGTATTTTCCTTGGGCAAGGAGTTTCCTCGTTTCGTCGTCGGGTATGAACATCTCCACTATCGGGAATTTTCTTCCGTCTTTTAGCTTTACGAGCTTGAGGTTTAAGGACATGAGAAGGTTTGAAGCGAAAACCTGTCCTATGCTTTCTTCTGTTTCTCCCGTCTTTAAAAGTTCGTCCTTGAACCTCAAGAGGGCGTCTATGCAGTTGGAAGCGTGAATGGTTGTGAAGGTAAGGTGTCCCGTTCTTGAAGCCCTGATGACGAGCTGGGCAGTATCGGGTTCTCTTACCTCTCCCACGACAATTATGTCGGGGTTCTGTCTCAGAAAAGACTTTATTGCATCGGAAAATTCCAGCAGTTCTTCCCTTCTCTGAACGTGGTCCACTTCCTTTAGGGTTCTTTCCACGGGGTCTTCTATGGTCTTAATCACGAGAACTATTCCTTTTTGTTCATAAAGCTCTCTTATTTCGTTCACGGTTGCGGAAATGAGGGTTGATTTTCCGCTTCCCGTCGGTCCGGAAACGAGTATGAGTCCCTGAACAGCCTTTGCCTTTTCAAGAATTTTCTCCCTTATCTCTTCTGGATAACCGAGGCTCTTTAAAGTTTCCCTGAAAAATCCCGTTGTTTCTATCAGCCTTGCGGTTGCACTTTTCCCCGCTATCGTTTTTATTACCTCTACCCTGAGTTCAAGTCCCAGTTCGGGAAGTCTTATAGCACCGCTTTGAGGAACGTCTTCTTCCGATAACCGCATTCCTGCCTGCGTCATTATTGCGTTTATCATCGCTTCTCCTTCTTCGTAGGAAAGGATATCTACCACCCTTGAACCTCTTTCTCCCACGTATTTGAACCTTATTTCGTATAAGTTCGTAAGAGGAGAAATTATTATGTCTTCCACGTCACCTTTTCTTTTTGCTTGCATGAGTATCGTGTAAAACTTTCCCCATACGTTTTCCTCTTGGGTTTTTATGTGTTCTTCATGGGCAAACTCCTCGTAAACGTTCTTGGGAATTATCGTGTCTACTCCGCTCAAAGGAAGATAATGATACGTGTGGTTTTGGTCTCTTAAGACTTCTCCTACCATCTTTGCATCGCCTAAGGGTTTTTCCGCGAAATTGAGTCCGTATGCTTTTGCTACCGCTTTCGCAAACTCCTCATAGCTTATGTCAAAATGATGGGAAAGGATGTCGGGAAGTGATAAGTCCGTTGCTTCACGGTATTTGAGTATTTCTTTGTAGTTTATGCTTTTTCCCGTTTCTTCAAAAAGTATGTCAAAAACTTTCTTAAGTCTTTCACTTATTTCTACCTTTTCTGAAACCTCCGATTTTCTTTCTTTTTTCTCTTTCTTTACTTCTTTCTTCTTCAGGAAAGGTATCTTAAGCTTTAAAGGTATGTTCAACTTTTTTATCATCATTTCACCTCTCCCCTAAGGAGTTTTGCCAGCTCTTCGGAAGAAAGGGGAATTTCCTGCTGAGGCTGGACTGATATTTGCGTTGTGGAGAGGTTTTCCATGCTTATTTCTTCAAGACTTTTTGGTCTCTTCAGGGAAGTAACGAGGGTAATCTGTCTCCTTATACCTTGATTTTCAACCACTATTTTCGTGGGAGTAACCTTTACGATTTTCCATCCTTCTATCCTTGAACCTTCGCTTACCGCAATTCCTTTAGCAACAACTACCGTTTTCCCCACTATGCCTTTTATCTCAACTCCCGGAGGAACGGTAACGTAATAACCTTTAAACCATTGTTGCTTCTTGTAATTCTTCGCCTTTATGAGGTTTGCCTCTTTCAGGAGTTTCTGGAGTTTCAGTTCAAGCTCCAGAACTTTGCCCCTGTATCTGAGTTCCTTCAGCGTGTTCTTTAACTTTTCTTCCTCAAGTTGTTTCTTAAGTTCTATAATCTTTAGTTCTTCCTCCGGAAGCCTGAACCTGAGACCCTCCTCTTGAGCCATCAGCACCGAGACAAGACCTAAAAATCCTAATAGTGCAACCCTCATCTCCGAGCACCTCCACCGTTATCGGAAGGTAAGAATTCTTTTCTATCAGCAAAAGACACTTCAAATAATCGTTTTCCGTAAGCACTATGTCTTCCGTTCCTTCCTCTATTCCCACCTTTGTATCCGAAAGCCTTACTATTTCTCCTATCTTGTAATTCTCGTCGGGAACGGGATTGAGAAACACCCTTATCACGTGTCCGTCCGAAAGGGTTATCTCCCCGTAAATGTTCGTGTTTCCGTTCTGGTCAGTTTCTTTTACCACTTTTATTCCGTAAACGTAGTTTTGGGAAAAGAGTTCTATGTTGGAAAGGCATACGGGTTTTTGCGGGGTGTTTTCTACCACCTGAGGTATTTCCTGAGGCATTTCTTCTTCCTCGGGAAAGTATGTTTTGTATGCGTAGTAAGATAGAACTGCAACCGCTACGAGGAGCAAGACAAACCTTACTGCAACGTTCTTGTTGAGTATGTTACTTTGAGACTTTACCGCTTTGTAATCCGGAGAAATTTCCTTTAAATCCGCTACGATGAGGTCGGGGTAAGAAAGTCTTATGACTTCTTCTTCGTCTTTCGTGTAGTTAAACACACGAAGTTTTCCCGAAGAGGTGTCCAGAAATATCCCCGTGTCTTCTTCTACAAATAGATAAACCTTTCCGTTTTTTTCCTTGAAAACCCTTGCAATCTTTGCAAGGAGTGCTTTTACCCTGCTTGCGAGAAAATACTTTCCCGCTTTTATGAAGAAGTAGTTTTTGGGTATTTCCTTTTCGTTTCTTGCAATTAAAACAAGTCCTTCCATTTTCTTACCTCATCAAGTCCATGATAGAAGTGTATATGGGAATGAATATACCTCCGTAAATAAAGAAGATAATTCCCGCAACTACTATGATTGCCGTTACTTCCAAGACTGTTTTTATAACCTGAAGTTTAATCTGAAAGGTAAACAGCTTGTCTTCGTAGAGGTCTTTAAAACCTTCCTCGGGATTTCCCCTAAAAGCGGAAACTATCATCGCTTTTTCTATCTTGTCTATCTTTCCCGAAAGATTTTGAACGAATGCATCTATTATGCTCACTCCCGCCCTCAGGTCTTCTATTATGTTCTTTACCTCTTCCTTAAGTGCTCCCGCATAACGTTGCAGTGCTTCTATTTCCGTCAGCTTCGCCATGAAAGAAAGATACAGATGGGAGTAGAAAAGTAGCTTGTAGTATTCGTAAACCTGTTTTTTTATAAACGGTATGGGAATGTTTTTTATGTTCTTGATAAAGAGATAAAGAAGAAGGACAAACGTTCCCACGAGAAGGAAAAAGAAAGGCTTGTTCTGACTTAACATGTCTATGTATTGAAAGTAAAAGGGAAAGTTTCTGTTTTCTGGGGGTATGGCTTCCATCAGAGGCTTGAACCTCGGATACAGGCGGTAGAGGGTTACATACAGTGCTACAAAGGAGAAAAACAGGACGAATGCGGGAATGAGAAGGGAAACCAATACCTCTCTTTTTATTCTGTTCACTTCGTCCTTTACCCTTTTTCTTTCAATGACGAACTGCGGAAGGGTTCTCGTTCTTTCCACGGAAACAAGATAAGTGTATAAGTCTTCGGATATTACGCCTGCGTTGTAGAGTGCTTCCGACAAGTATTGTCCCCTTCTCACGTATTCTTCTACTTCGTCTGCTTTTTCTTCCGGAATTACATCCCTAAGGGCGTCTACAATTTCAAGAGTTGTCAGTTTTTTCATTCCCCTTGCGAGTATTTCCGTTACTTCATCGTCGTGGTATTTTTTCAGAAAGTTTATTCCCTTCATCATTTTTAATATAGCCGATGGTTTTTGATATACCGCTTTAAAACCCTTCCGCTTTTACAATTTTCCATACAAACGTAATACTTAAAAACCGTTTTAATGAAAGATTGAAAGCTAAAATAGAAAGAAGAAGGAAAAACTGAAAGGAGGTAGGAAAATGAAGGCGGGGATTGATTTCGGTTTCGGACAGGTAAAATTTTACACCGAGTCGGGGAAGGGTAAGTTTCCCACGGAAGTCAAGGAGTTCAGGAAGACTTCTTTTGTAAGCATTCAGAAGAGAACCGTGAGCTACGGGGGCAAGGAGTATTTCGTGGGTGAGGAGGCACAGAGTTATTCAAAGGGAATCCCTATAGTCATAGCGGACGTGGAAAGGCTCATAGAGTATGTTCCCGTCTTTTGCAGGTATCTTGCCATGAAGGGGGTAAAGGCTACAGAGGTGGTGACCGGTCTTCCCCCTTCTCACATGAACCTGAAGGAGGAAATGAGGAAGAAGGTTGCAGAGGGGTTTTCCGTTCCTGAGGAAAACGTTTCCGTAGTCCCTCAGGGAAGCGGAATACTTCTTGACGTTGAGGACAAGGTTGAAGATTTCATCCTCGTTCTTGACGTGGGATTTAACACCCTTGATTACGTTGTAGCAAGGAGGGGAAATCCTCAGCTCGGAGAAGCGGAGTTTGAGATAGAGGAAGCGGGTTCCTTTCACAGGCTCGGAACTTACAGCCTCATAAAGGAAGTGGAAAGCCTTTTTGCGGGAGAGTTTCCCGAACTAAACACCCTCCTTACCTACCACGACCTTGCAAAAGTCGTGAGGGAGAGAAAGTTGAAGATAGGCGGTAAGGAGTATGACCTTTCGGAAATAGTGGATAGGGCAAGGGAAGCTTACGAGATAAAACTTCAAGGGGCGATAATGAGACTCCTTGACGAGATAAAAAGGTGCAATACCCTCGTGGTGGGCGGAGGAGGTGCATATCTTCTGGAAGAGGAATTCCTCAGAAGTCTTCACCCCAACGTGGTTGTTCCCGAGGAACCCGACCTTTCTCAGGCAAGGGGATATTACAAGCTTCTGGAGGAGTAAGATGATGAACAAGAGGGTGATAAGCTTCAGGATTGACGAGGAACATCACGACTTTCTCTCCTCCCTTCCCATCCTTCCCGCATACTTTTTCAGGCTCACCGCGGAAAGGTTCGTTGAATGGCTTGAAAGAAACCTGGAAGAAGAAGAAATACGAGAGATTCTTGAATCAAGGGATAACAAGAAGGTAAAGACGGAAAAGCTCCTTGAGATTTTCTTCTCTTCCGTAATACAGAAAGAAAGCAAGAATGTTGTAAAAAAAGAAAGCACTACAGAAACACCGAAAGAAAGTATTACCGAAAAGAAGAAAAAAAGAAAGCTCGGTTTTTAGCTTTACGGTTGTTTGATAATTTCTTCAAGAATTCCTCTTATGTTTTTTTCGGGAATCCATCCGTTTACCTTTCCCCGAGCGTTTTCTATTCTGTATAGCTTTCTTTTTCCGTAACTTTTTACCGCTCCCACGAGGTGCAGGTATACCTTTCCTTTCACTTTGCAAAGAACTATTGTTCCCTTCCTGATTGTGTCTTTTTCGGGGAGGAATTTTCGGATTTTTACTATGGAATTGTTCGGAACGTAATCTTTCATGGAGTTTCCCTTTGCGATTGCGATGACCTTTTCTTCCCTTTCAAGTATTTCGTATGCTTTTTTTAAGCTAACCGGCATTTTTTCCTCCTTCACCTCCTTTTAATTTTTCAAAGGCAAGCTAAAGCTTGCCTTCCGATTTGTTGATTTTCAAGTATCAAACTTATAAGAAGGAAAAACAAAACCGCAAAAAGTCTTATCATACTTATTAGATTACTCCTTTCTAGCATTCTTTCAAAATATAGTATGCAATTATTTCTCCATGACACATACAATTGTTTAAATCTACATCTTCTATGTTTCTTACCGTTTTGTTAATGCACCAGCAATCCAATTCTAAATAACCTTCAGTTTTGTATCTTTCTACAAGCTCTTTAAATTCCCTACTCTTAATAACCTTTTCTTCAAAGTATTTTCTGTAAAGCTCCAAGCTTTCTCTTAAACTGTATACTTTTTCCGAAAACTTACTCCTTTTTACCGGAAACGGATTGCCAAACACATTTCCATACTTGTTCCTTCCTATATACACTCCATTCCCTTTGAAACCTTTACTCGTAATTTTTATCATCCTTCACCTCCTTTTAATTTTTGAAGGCAAGCCAAAGCTTGCCTTTCACTATTGATTTTCAATGGATTGCTCAACTCTTAAAATTGCGGAAAGGTTTATTAAGATTTTATTAGATGCTGGAAAGTTTGATTGAAGATCTTCAATTTCTTATTCAGATAGAACAGTTTGATGTGGGTAAAATTGATGAAATAACTGAAAGGCTGAAAACTCAAGAATTTAAAAGATTTGTTCAATCCCTTCCTTTCTCTAAACCTGAAACCGCCACGGAACTCATATTCACTGCTTTCTTCTCAGAATTGAATTTAACTTCTTATTCTCAAGCTTCTATCAAAAAGGGGTGGATTGATTATATTATCAGTCAACCCTCCGCTAATCCTGTTGGTTTTGAAGTCAAACCCCTTTTTGTAAAGCGAGGAAGCAAATTCAAATTAAACCATATAAAATATGAAGACTTCATCCAGCAGGTAAAAAAGTATCTCACCGCTGTGAATTACGTAGTCCTTACAAATGGATATCAGGCTTTTTTATTTAACAGAGAAGCCATAGTTTACGAAAAACCTTTTAAGGAAATTCCCTTTATTGAGCTTATAAACACTATAAATCAGGTAGGTAATGTATGGGAGGCTCTTACAAGGCTTGAAGATGCTACTCCCAAAAAAGACATAGATGAAAGGTTCTTTGCAGACTTAATGGGTTGGTATGAGCTTTTATCAAATCCCTCTATATCATGGATTAAAAATTCCCACGATGTTGAAGAATTAAAAATCCTCCTTCTCAACAAATTCATATTCGCTCAAACTCTTGAAGATTTTGCATTAATCCCTTTCAAATACGTTGAAAGTAAATACAGATCTGCACAAGAGGAATGGTCTCCTAAAGGATATAAAAAAGTCGTTAAAAACTTCCTTTCATCAATTGATAGGTGGTTCTACGAATACTACGATACAGAACTTTTCAAGACAGATGTTACTGAATTCCTTCAAGATAGCGAGGAAAATTACAAAAACTTCTTCAGGACTTTAGGAAAAATTCTCGGTTTTCTTCCTTGGGAAA
>QNXQ01000004.1 GCA_003978875.1 Aquifex sp.
TTCTCGCTTGGGTAAGAACTGCTATCTCCATTACAGTTTTCGGATTTGTTATAGAAAAATTTGAGTTCTTTTTAATACAACTTGATAAAATGCTACATTTAAGTGATAAGGTTCATCATGAAAGGCTTTTCAGTATAGGAGCTTTCATAATAATAATAGGTGTAATCACATTAATATTGGGAACTACAAACTTTTACAGAACCATAGGACAAGTGGACAGTGGTTTTTATAGAACTAACGTGTGGCTATATAAACTTTACGGAGGAATTATTTTTCTCACGTGTTTAACCTTGGCCTTTTACATTTTGGAAATTATCTAATAAATTATTCTTATGGAGTTTATTCCCGTTAATTCAATTTTTTTAATCATTTTGGTTTTACTTTTCCTTGCCTCTGCAATTAAGGTTATCCCTGAATACGAAAGAGCCGTAGTATTTCGTTTAGGAAGAGTTATAGGGGCTAAAGGTCCCGGACTTATTATCGTAATTCCTATAATTGACCGAGTAGTAAAAGTATCGTTAAGAACGGTAACTCTGGATGTTCCCACTCAGGATGTGATTACTAAAGACAATGTTTCCGTTCAAGTAGACGCCGTGGTTTATTTTCGCGTTGTAGACCCGGTAAAGGCAATAGTTGAGGTAGAAGATTATTTTTACGCAACTTCCCAGATAGCTCAGACAACTTTAAGAAGCGTATGCGGTGAAGCCGAGCTGGATGAACTTCTATCCCAGAGGGAAAAAATCAATCTAAAACTTCAAGAAATTATAGACAGACAAACTGACCCTTGGGGAGTAAAAGTTATATCCGTTGAACTCAAAAAAATAGACTTGCCTGAGGAACTAAGGAAAGCAATTGCACGGCAGGCGGAAGCTGAAAGGGAGAGAAGGGCAAAGATAATCAGTGCGGAAGCGGAATATCAGGCAGCCCAGAAACTCTTAGAAGCGGCTCGTATACTTTCCAAAGAACCGATAGCCATACAGCTAAGATATTTGGAAACTTTACACACAATAGGATTGCACAATTCCAAAACTGTTATATTTCCCTTTCCCTTGGAATTTATCGAAATTATGAAGACAAAGAAAGGAGATTAATTGCAAAATTTTTACCAAAAACTGATATTAAAAACCTATGGAGCAAACTCAAACCTGTGATATCTGCAACGGTACAGGCTTCGTAAAGACGGAAAAGGGAACGGTAAAACTCTGCGAGTGTAGGTATAAAAGAAAGGATATAAATAAAGAGCTGAATATTCCAAAGAGATACTGGAATGCCACCTTCGAAACCTTCAAACCCGGCCATCCTTCCCAAGATATAGCTTTAATGACGGCAAAGAGATTTGCTTATAGCTTCAATCCCGAAGATGGAAAAGGAATTACTTTTATAGGAACTCCTGGAGTAGGTAAAACTCATCTTGCAATAGCAACACTAAAGGCTATATACGAAGTTAAAAAAGTAAGAGGGATTTTTTTCGATACAAAGGACTTAATATACAGGCTTAGGCGTTCAATGGAAGAAGGTAAGGATATAAAGTTCTTAAACGCTATCTTAAATATACCTCTTCTTGTTTTAGACGACCTAGGTTCTGAAAGACTAAGTGATTGGCAAAGAGAATTAATTTCCTACATCATAACTCACAGATATAACAATCTAAAAAGCACAATTATTACCACTAACTTTAAACTTGACAGAGAAGAGAGTAATGCAAAGATAAGCTATGACCTGGGTACGAGGCTTGGAGAAAATGTAGTTTCAAAAATTTACGAAATGAATGAAATACTGATAATAAAAGGAGAAGATAGAAGAAGATTGAAGAGGGTAAAATAATTAACCCCATTTCAATTTTTCTCTCAAAACGCTGAAGAAAGATTTTTTAGGATGGCTGTAAGTTAAGCATTTGTGCTTTGACTTTTTGACTATTACTTCGTCTTCCTTTTTGAGGAATGTCCCTTCTTGACCATCAAGGGTGAGATAGGCTTCCATGTTTTTGGAAACTACTTTAAATGAAACTTCAAATTCCGAAGGTAAAACCAGAGGTCTATTGGTGAGTGTATGGGGACAGATAGGAACAAGAAGTAAATTTTCCGACTCAGGATAAAGAATTGGTCCCCCTGCTGAGAGTGCATACGCTGTTGAACCGGTAGGTGTTGAAAGTATCACACCATCACCGAAAATATCTACTATTCTTTCTCCGTTTACGAAAACTTCTGTCTGGATTATCCTCGCTATACTGCTTTTCGATATTACGGCATCATTCAAGTAGTTCCCAAGATACCTTAACTTCTTTCCTCTCCTTAGGAATACATCTATCATTAATCTCTCTTGTAATGGTACTTTTTTTTCCAAAATTAGAGGTAAAACTCTCTCGATTTCTTCTTTTTTAATCTCCGTCAGAAAACCGAACCTACCCTCATTTATACCGGCTAAGGGTATACCAAAGCGGGAAGCAATTCTGGCTGCACTTAAAAATGTTCCATCTCCTCCTATTACCAAAAACAGGTCGTAGTTAGTAGGTCTTAGTCTTTTAACAATTCTACTTTTGTTTACCACTGTCTTATACTCTATACCGTAATCCTTCAGAATTTTTTCAGTTTCCTTGAAGGTATCAATAGCTTTTTTAGAATTCTTTAAAAAAATTAAGACTCTTTCCATAGCAGTTCATCTATGAGCTCACAAAGGGCATGTCCAAGAGTTATATGACATTCTTGAATTCTCGGAGTTTCATATGATGGGACTATAAAAGTGTAATGGGCTATCTTAGCAACTTTGCCTCCATTTCTTCCTGTAAAGGCTATAGTTGTCGCTCCCAAATCATGGGCTTTTTTAAGACCTCTTATAACATTCTCGGAATTTCCAGAGGTAGTTATCCCTATTGCTATATCACCAGGCATACACAGGGCTTCTATTTGCCTTTCAAATATAGTTTCAAAACCGTAATCATTTCCTAAAGCGGTAAGTACAGAAGTATCGGTAGTTAATGCTATTGCAGGTAGTGCTTTTCTTTCTCTTTTGAACCTGCCCACTATTTCAGCGGCAATGTGTTGGGCGTCTGCAGCACTTCCTCCGTTTCCAAAGAGAAGAACCTTATTCCCGTCTTTTAACGCGGTGGCTATTATTCCCGCAACTTCTACAATCTGGTCGGCATACAGTTCTAAGAATGCAAGTTTAGTTTCGGCACTTTCTCTAAAGATTTTCTTAACTTTGTCTAACATATATTAAATACTATTATGAAACTCTTCAAAGAGCTTGAAGAAACTAAGGAATTGGTAATAAAAATGGCAAAATACGTTCAAGAAGCAATAGATAAAGCTACGGAATCACTAAACAAACAGGATATCGAACTTGCGGAAGAAGTTATAAAGGGAGATGACACTATAGACCTGCTTGAAGTTGATATAGAAAGAAGATGCATCAGGATGATAGCCCTTTACCAACCTGAGGCTGGAGATCTGAGAATGATAATGGGAATATATAAAATTGTCTCAGACCTTGAGAGAATGGGAGACGAAGCGGAAAATATAGCAGAGAGAGCAATACTGCTGGCGGAAGAACCTCCGCTAAAGCCTTATATAAACATAAACTTTATGGCTGAAATGGTAAAAGAAATGGTGAATGACAGCGTTATATCCTTCATTCAGAAGGATACTCTACTTGCTAAAAAAGTGATAGAAAAAGACGATACGGTTGATGAGCTTTACCATCAGCTTGAGAGGGAGTTAATGACTTATGTTCTTGAAGACCCCAGAAATATAAAGAGAGCAATGCACCTTTCTTTTGTAGCGAGACATTACGAAAGGATTGCAGACCACGCTGAAAACGTAGCGGAAGCGGCAATATATTTATCCGAAGGAGAAATAGTTAAGCATCAACACATAAAAGAAAAGGGTGAAGAGTAAGATTTTATTTTTATTACTTCTGATACTCCTTATCGGAATTAATTTTGGTTTTTTCCTAAATCTTAGAAACCTTCCGGATATTAATTATCCTTTTATACTCATCGTTATAAACCTTGACCTTCTGTTCCTGATAATAATTTCTGCGGTAATTTTCAGAAAACTTATAAAGGTTTACTTAGGAAAGAGTCAACATAAGCTGAGGAGGAAGATAGCCAATGTATTAATCCTGTATATTTTTATCCCTCTTTTAGCCTTAAATATTCTTTCGGCTGTTCTTATATTCCAATCTACAAAGGGGTTCTTGAGCGGAAAAGTAAGGGAACTTTCAAAACAGGCGGAGTATATATACCGCGAGCTAAAGGGGTATACCCTTAAAAATCTTTACGAAAAAAAGGAAATATTGAGCAAACTCTCGGAAGAAGAGATAAGGGAGCTATCCTTTGTTAAAGAAGTAAAGAATGAACCGTGTAATTACGATGTAATGGAGATTAAAGGGAGCTATCTTATTTGCTTAGGAAATAGATATGTAATTCTGAAGAAGGAAATAACGTTTGAACAAAATTTAGAAAAATTCGGCAATATAGCTCTTGACCTTCGTTCCCTTACCAAAGCAAGGGATATAATTACGGGAATTTACGTGTTTTTAATTATTGCCCTCGGTTTTATTACTCTTTTAGCGACTGTATGGTTGTCTATGCTTTTTGCAAGGTACATTAGCGAACCTGTGGAGAAGTTGACGGAAAATGCCCTCGAAATATCAAAGGGTAATTTAAATGTTCCTGTTGAAGTAGAAGAAAGAGGTGATGAAATAGAGAAACTTGCAAGGGCATTTAAGCAAATGAGAGATAACTTAAAAGATTTATACAATCACCTGAAGGAAGAAAAGGAGAACCTACAAAAACTCCTTGATACATTGCCCGTTGCTGTTTTGTTTAGGAAAAAGGAGGGAGAAGTATTTGTGAACAGAACTTTTCTAAACATGTTTGGGCAACCCGGAGATATAAACCGTTTTCTTGAAGAGGTTAAGAAGGCAAAGAATATAAGGACGGAGAAGATAGAGAGACAAGAGGGAGAAATTTACATATTTGAGGATATAACTCCCATAGTTTTAGCTGAGCGTTTCAGAGTATGGCAGGAGTCGGTAAAAAGAATCGCTCACGAGATAAAAAATCCTTTGACACCTATAAAGCTAAACTTGGAAAGGATTTTAAAACATTTAGAAAAAGATACTGATAGAGAAAAGATTAGAGAACTTGTAAATGTAGTTATGGGAGAAGTTGACCGTATAAATCTACTGGTGAATCAATTTAAAAATCTATGTCTGGAGAGGAAGATAAATCCCGAAAAGTTTATGATAAGTGAACTCATTCGGGAAGTTGTAAAAATTTATCAAAACGGAGGAATAAAAATAGAGCTTGAGGGTGATAGGGAAATTATAGGAGATAGAAATCTTCTTAAGGAAGTTTTCTACAATTTGATTAATAACTCCATAGAGCACGGTGCTAAAGAGATAAGAATATATGTAAGCAACGGAAAATTAATCTACAAGGATAACGGAAGAGGTGTTTCTAAAGAAGAAGCGGAGCATATATTTGAACCTTTCTTCAGTAAAAATCCTAAAGGTTTTGGGATAGGTATGAGTATAGTGAAGAAAATTATAGAGGAACACGGATGGGAAGTAAGAGTTTATCCCTCGGAGGAGGGTTTTTGGTTAGAAATAGACTTTAAATCTAAAAACTGAAGGGATTGAAGTATTAAAGTTAGTTGTGTTTCCCAGAGGGTATCGAGTTCATCCATTACGGCTTCCTCTTGTTCTTCTCTGGAAAGCTTCTTAAAGGGTTCGGATTTTACACCTCTCTCGTGCATAAGTAAGGGAACAAATAGCTTACCGAGAGACCAAAATACAAACGCAAGTTCTATATCACTCAGAAGCGGAAACCTGTTAAAAGTTTCATAGGTTTTTACTCCAGCCCAGTTAGTCCAGTACCTTATTTCTTCATCTTCAACTCTGTGTTCCATACCGCCTATGTACATGGATCTTAAAGCTTTCAAAAGTCTATCGTCCGGGTCTTTTCCTAGGATTTCTTTAACTTCCCTTCTTATTGCGTCAAGGTCTCCTTTTTTTATCTTTTCGTAATCCTTTAGAAATCTTTCTTTCCAATGTATAAATCTCTGGAGTTCTTTGAAAGGAGTCATCTACTTAATCTTATACCTTAAACTTTTAAAAAACTCTGATAAAAGTTCTTGGGCTTCTTTTATGGGATAGTACTCCCACTTTACCCTGTGGTTGAGAGTCGGTTCATCGAGAATACTCAGCAAACTCATAACTCCACCGTGTTTATAGTCCAACGCAGAAAAGAAAACTTTACTTACTCTGGCAAGTACTAAAGCGTATGAACACATAATGCATGGTTCTAAAGAGACGTAAACTTCACAGCCGATAAGAAATTTTGAATTTAGAGATTTTGTAGCTTTCCTTATACTTAATATCTCCGCGTGAGCTGTAGGGTCTTTCAGCGTTTCCACAAGGTTATGGGCTTTTGCTACTATCTTTCCCTCTTTGACAATTACGCAGCCTACGGGAATTTCTCCCTTACTGAAAGCCTTTTCTGCTTCCTTTATAGCTTCTCTTAGAAAAAATTCTTTATCTTCCAAGGTAGTCCTTTATAGCTTTTTCTGCAACAGAGTAAGGTGGTTCACATCCGTTCCATATTTTGAAAGCTTCTATACCTTGCCATATTAGCATAGGAAGACCATCCTGGAACTTTGCTCCAACTTCCTTCGCTTTTTGAATTAGCTTAGTATCCTTATAGATGATATCTACAACGATATGGTCGGGTTTTATAAGATTGTAATTAAATAACTCTGGATCATCTTCTTTTAAACCCACAGTTGTGGTATTGACTATTACGTCTACACATTCTACTACTTCTTCAGGAGAATTTACTACCTTCAAACCGAATTTTTTTGCTAACCTTTCCGCCTTTTCTCTGGTTCTGTTCCAGATGTAAACCTCCGATTTTTCCTTCATCAAGCCGTAAGCTACAGCTTTAGAAGCTCCTCCTGCTCCTAAAAGTAATACTTTTTTCCCTTTTAACTCAGGTAATAACATTTTTAACGCTTTTATAAAACCTATCCAGTCGGTATTAAAACCTTCTGCCTTTCCATCTCTGAACTTTACGGTATTTACCGCACCTATTTCTTTAGCTGTAGAGTCTATTTCTTCGAGATATGGAATTATAACTTCCTTATGGGGTACTGTGACGTTTATCCCTTTAATACCTATTGCTTTAAAGCCTTCAATAGCTTCCTTAAGATTCTGTGGGTCTATCTCAAAGGCCAAATAAACTCCGTTTATACCAGCCCACTTGAGAAATGCATTCTGAAAAATAGGAGAAAGTGAATGCTTTACGGGATAACCTATTACTCCGTATAGCTCCGTTTCAGAGGTTATCATTTAGACGAATTGTCCGAGATTATATTTCTGCTGGGTTATCTCTACTTTTTTAACCCATTTAATATTTCCTTTAATTACTGTATCGACCAGGTTTTTGAGGGAAATGTCCACTATAGGACAGCTGGAACATCCACCTTCGAAAGAAAGGTAGACTACATCATCTTTAATATCAACCAGTTTTAGTTCTCCCTGATGTTCTTTTAAAGCAGGTCTAATCTTTTCCAAAACTTTTTCAACTTCTGCAATTTTTTTAACTTCAGCCATCACTTAGCCTCCGTTATTTTTTTATTGTAAAGCTCCTCAAGTTTACTCCACAACACCTCCCTCTTCTCCTCGGGAAGATTCATTAAGTTCATGAAGCCTTTCAAAGTAAGTCTCGGAACTATGATATCGTAAACTCCATCGTCAATTATCTTTTTCAAACCGTACTCCATAAGCAGTTCCTTGCTTTCAGGGATAAATTCAAAGAGAGAAGTGAGCAGAGTATCTTCCGTTAACTTCATGACCGCAGCCATCATTTTGTCTCCTTAATTTTTTTAACAAAAAGATGATATTCTCCATCTTCTTCATACATTCCTAAAAATTCCTGACCGGTTGCTTTGCACCAGGCCGGGATATCCTCAACAACTCCAGGGTCATCGGCTATAAGTTCAAGAATTTGCCCTATTTCCATTTCTTTAATCTGCTTTGCAGTCTCCGCCACGGGCACAGGACAAAAAGTTCCCGTAACATCGTGGACTACATCTGCCTTTATATCCTTAACGTCCATGTTTCACCTCCTTCTTCGCGTAAATCTTAAACTGTTCGAGGAATCTATCTTCGGGAGGAGTTCCTATTAATTCAATTTCTCTATCCTGTAAATGAATAGCAACCTTTGCAGGTTCATTCTTTGAATACCTTGCTATTATATCCGCGATGAGCTGTAATTCATCCTCTGTGGGAGTTCCCTTTATTAGTGCAAAAGTTCCTTTGCCGTCTTTTCTGTAAGCGTATCCGTATCTGCTTCTAAAACCTTTTAGGAAATTAACTTCTCCTTTGTTTCTTGCTACTATGAGCTTTACTCCTGAGGGTAGCCTTAAGTGTCTTCCTACTGCAAAAAGAATAAGGTCATCCCTGGTAATAATCCCCTCAACTGAATAAGCTTCCTTAAACCTTGCCGCATACGTTTCATCCGTAAGATAACAACATCCGCCGGCAGGTTGTTCATACTCAAGACCGTACTTTTTAGCAAGCTCTATTTGAACCTTTCTGCTTCTTCCTCTTATTCCGAGGAGTTTATTTCTGTCCACCCATCCTTCCTTTTCGGGAATCGTAGGCGGTAAAACTTTCGCGGATAAAGGTCTCAAAACAAGTCCTTGCAGACCCGCTTCCTTCTCTATCAGCTTTAACCTTTCGGGAGTTTGACTCATCGGTCTCTGGTAAAGAACTTCTCCTGTAACTATAAAGTCGTAGCCTTCCTTTTCCATTATTTCCTTGGCTTTTTTGAGCATCATTATTCTGCAGTCCACACAAGGATTTACGTTTTTACCGTATCCGTATTTGGGATTTATAACAACGTTGTAGTATTCCTCAGATATATCAACGATTTCTACGGGAACTCCCAGCCTTGCAGCTGCTTTTAAAGCGGGATTTACATAAGGAGAACCATCTTCTTTGGTTTGCCCAAGTCTTCTCTTAAACTCCGTTATACAGAAACCCGTGTAGAAATGGAGTGCTTTGACCTCTATTCCTTGCTCTTGAACAAGTTTTATAGCGAGGGAGCTATCAAGCCCCCCAGAGAGCAGAGCCAAAGCTTTTTTCTTTTCTCCCATCTTTACGTGCCTGATAGGAATTCAAATTCCTGCTTTTCTTCTTGTTCTTCCTCTTCTTCGTAGCAATCGGGAATCTTGGAAGCTTCTTCCACTCTACCCTGCTTCATTAGGTAATCCTTTATTGCAACGTGGAGAGTTTCCAATCCTAAGTTAGTACAGTGTATCTTTTGAGGAGGTAGTCCTCCAAGTTCGTCAAAAATGTCCTTGTATGTGAGATTGAGTGCGTACTGTATAGGTTTGCCCTTTATCATCTCTGTAAGCATTGAGCTTACGGCTATTGCCGAACCACATCCGAAAGTTTTGAATCTTACGTCTTCTATAACATCATTCTCGGGATTAACTTTTATAGTAAAGAGCATTGCATCTCCACAAGCAGGATTACCACACTGACCTACACCGTTTGCGTCTTCAAGAACTCCTACATTTCTCGGATTCAAGAAGTGGTCAAGAACTTTTTCACTGTATTCAAAACTCATAGCTTCACCTCCTTATAGGCGTTATACCTGAATTATAAAATCATTCAATTATAAATAAGTTGTTATGACTGAAGTCAAAGTATTTTATTATAATTAGTGCCCGTAGCTCAGGTGGATAGAGCACGGGGCTCCGGACCCCGGGGTCGCGGGTTCAAGTCCCGCCGGGCACACTATTTTTTTGGAAGAGCCATGAAGTTTTTGGACACAATAGAAGAGAGACTCCTTAAGGAGCTAAACCCGAAGGTTAAACTCGTTCTTGAGACGGGAAAATATATAGTTGAAAGTGGAGGGAAAAGACTAAGACCTCTATTTACTGTCCTTACGTGCGGTATGTGTAGTCAAGAACCCGAAAGAGCAGTTCCGCTGGGCGTGGGACTCGAATACATTCATGTAGCTTCGTTGCTTCACGACGATGTCGTAGATAGTGCGGAGACGAGAAGAGGAAAAAAATCCGCAAATCTCGTTTTCGGAAATGGAGTAGCCGTCCTTACGGGAGACTATATGTATGCTAAGGCTCTACATCTATTTTCCACCTACGGAAATATAGAAATGATAAAGTTGGTGAGTCAAGCGGTAATGGATATGGCGGAGGGACAGGTTCTGGAAATATCCAAGGTTGGAGACATCATCTCGGAAGAGGAATACTTCCAGATAATAGACGGAAAAACAGCTGTTTTATTCGGTGCTTGTTTCGGAGTAGGAGCTCTTGCCGGAAGTTGCAAAAATTGGGAAAAATTATACGAAGCAGGACTGAGAATAGGTAGAGCCTTCCAGCTTATAGATGATGCTCTAGATTATGAAGGAGACCCAGAAAGGCTCGGTAAACCCGTTGGAAATGATTTAAGGGAAGGAAAATGCACCTATCCTCTTATATCTGTCCTTGAGTTATTGGATAAAGAAGAGGTAAAGAAAGCTTTGAGAGGATTATCCGATTCCGATACCCTCAGACAAAAAGTTATAAAACTTGGCGGTGTGGAAAAAACTAAAGATAGGGCAAAAGAAGAACTGATGATTGCCAAGGAAATCTTAAAGGATTTTCCCGAAAACGAATACAAGGAAAATATACTAAGACTCGTTGATTTTGTAGTAAACAGAAACATTTAAATTAACTTTATGATTTC